>JAAFHR010000307.1 GCA_013298455.1 Betaproteobacteria bacterium
GCTTGGAGCATGGCATCTAGCAATGCCCCTTCGGGGCCGATGTGGGCGTTGCCGGTTTGATCTTCCGCGTTGGTGGGCGCGTCGGCGATGACGAACCAGCGCGGCGTCGCTGCGTTGGCAGGTGCGTTCAGTTGACCGGCACCGACGACGGCTTTGCCGCGGGCGTGACATAGGCCGCAGGCGCGGCAGCTTTTGATTTCCTCCGAGAGGTCCGCCGCACTCATTGCGGCGATTCGCGCGGCACGCGCCTCTGACGACTCTTTTGGCGGGAGTGGAGTGGGTACTTCGATCACTCGCGACAGCGCGTTTTCAGCGGAAGCTTCACCGCCACCGAGGGAATCGCGGCGCACCCAGTGCGGCGTGATCCCCATCTCTCGCAGGATGGTTTCGCGCGTATTCATAGCGACAGACTCATCAAAAGCGCGTCCTCGCGGGGCTGACCGATAACGCCGCTCGGGTAGTAATTTTTCCTGACCCCTGTGTGAACAAATCGCTTGGCCGAATAGAACGCGATTGCGCCTACGTTACTGCGACGAACTTCGAGATGCAGCGGAGATTTGCCTCGAGCGGACAGTCGCTCAATCACACCCGCAAGCAAAGCCGACGCGCAGCCCGTGCGCCGCGCGGATGGGGCGACGGCAATGAGCAACAGCTCCGCATCATCAATCAACACCCGCACAATCGCAAAGCCCACGATGCACTCGGCTTCGCGTGCGACCAAGCACAGGTACCCCGACGAAAACGCATCGCGAAAACTCGATTCTGCCCAAGGATGCGGGTTACTTTGCCGCTCAATGTCGAGCACCGCCGCGAGATCCGATTCGCGCATCAGGGTGACATCGGCGTTGCAAAAGATGAGTTGGGTCATAGGGCGGGTATCGACGTGGCGGCATGGCGCAACGCCGCGCGTTCGGCTTCGGTTTGCGCAACGTTGTTTCGCACGTAGAGGGGTTCGGCGGTGAGCGGATCAATGACTGCGGCTGCGCCCAGTTGCAGGGCTAAACGAGCCACGCCCTCTGCCCAGCGCGTCTCGAGCGAGGTGGTTTGGCTCCCTCCCTCTGGGGGTTGGGGAGAGGGACTGTGTGCGCTAGCCAAATTGGTTTGAAGTGCGGAGACCCTCTCCCCTTGCCCCTCCCCCCCGAGGGGAGGGGAACAGTGCGCCGCGCCCGAGCCGATCAACCACGTTTTCGTGCGTATCTCAGGCGCTGCCTTCGCGGCAATTAAACGAGTAGGCGCTTCCGCACGAAGCGACCCGTCTGAATCCTTTGAAAACACCGCGACGTAGAGCTCGCCCATCCGCGCATCCAGCACAACCGTGAAGTGCGCTTGCTCGGGGCGCTCGGTGGCTGCGAGCACCGCCAAGGCATGCAACACATCAACACCGATCAGCGGTTTGTCTTGCGCGTAAGCAAGCGCTTGCGCGGCGGCGCATGCGGTGCGAACGCCCGTGAACGACCCAGGCCCCGCACCAAAAGCGATGGCGTCGAGCGATTCGAGTTTGCGATGAGCCGCCGTGAGCACGCGATCAATTGCCGGTAGCAGCCAATCGGAGCACTTCACCCCGACCTCACTTGACTCGAGAAATAGCTGCGGCGTTTCGCCGTTCACTAAGACGCACACCGAGCCTCGATCAGAAGAGGTCTCGATAGCGAGTAGCGTAGAGATAGAAAAGGCGGGCTTAGGCGTCACAACGTCATTTTAGGGTGCAGGTTCCAGCGCTTGCCTCGCCACCTAAAATCAAGGGTTGCCCTTTTGAAAGCCAGCTCGTCCATGCCGCTCTACACCATTGAATCCGTCGATCACGAAGGCCAGGGCATCGCTCGAAATGACGAGGGCAAGACGGTGTTTGTCGAAGGCGCGCTGGGCGGCGAAATCGTTGAGGCGCGGATTACTCGCAGCAAACCGAGCTATGACAAAGCGGTGACCGAATCGGTGGTGAAGCCGAGCGTGGATCGTGTCACGCCGCGCTGCCCGCATTTTGGGGTGTGTGGCGGTTGCAGCATGCAGCATCTCGATGCGCGGGCTCAAGTTGCCGCGAAGCAGCGGGTGCTTGAGGACAATTTGTCGAGGATCGGCAACGTGACGCCAGAGCTCATTTTTCCAGCCATTGAGGGGCCGCATTGGGGCTACCGAACACGGGCTCGGATTTCGGTGCGCCACGTTGTGAAAAAGGGCGGCGTGCTCGTTGGTTTCCATGAAAAACGGTCGAGCTACGTGGCGGACATGAAAGAGTGTCATGTGCTCCCGAAAGCGGTGTCGGATTTGTTAGTGCCACTGCGTGAATTGATCGGCGCGATGGCGATTCGTGATCGTGCGCCACAGATTGAATATGCGCAGGGCGACGGTGTACCGATGTTGGTGCTGCGAAACCTTGAGCCGGTGGGCGATGCCGACATGGCGCTCCTGAAGGCGTTTGCCGCGAAACACGCCGTGCAGTGGTACCTGCAGCCCAAAGGTCCAGAAACTGCCGCGCCGCTGCCCGGTGAGGCTCACACGCTGGGCTATCAGCTCGATGAATTTGGTCTTCGGTATCGCTTTCAACCGACCGAATTCACGCAAGTCAATCAAGACATCAACGCCATGCTGGTTCGCCGCGCGATTCGCTGGTTGGATTTGCAACCGACAGATCGGGTGGGTGATTTCTTTTGCGGCTTGGGGAATTTCACATTGCCCATCGCGCAGCGAGCGGCGTTTACCTTCGGCATCGAAGGCTCAGCGCCGCTCATTCAGCGTGCCAAGGACAACGCGGCAGACAACGGATTAACGGGCAAAGCGGAGTTTGCCGTTGCCAATCTCTTCACGATTGACGGCGATTGGCTCGGCAAGCTTCCGAAGCTCAACAAATGGCTCGTTGATCCGCCGCGCGATGGGGCGCTGGAGCTTGTGAAAGCCCTGCCAGATGCGGCTTCTGGGGCATTGAACGGGCTCAGGCCCGAACGCATTGTGTACGTCAGTTGCAACCCAGCCACGCTGGCGCGGGATGCGTCAATTCTCGTGCATGAAAAGGGTTATCGGCTCCGTGGGGCGGGCGTGGCCAACATGTTTCCGCACACGGCGCACGTGGAATCTTTGGCCGTGTTTGATCGGGTTTAACTCCCCGAGTCGCCAGTAAAACTACCGTCAAAAAGCGCTGTTTTGCGCGACAAAACTACCTTAAATTTCGCGACATGATTGGGCGAAATTTGCACCTGAGCAATCCGCTGCAAGCCTTTGTTTTTAATGGGTTTAGAAACGACAGGCAAAAAAAAGCCGGGGTTTTGCCCCGGCCTCAAATTGCTGTTGATTCTAACTAAAGCCACCACAAGACCTAGGGCAGTCGGGGGACTCCCAATCGCCATAAGTCTTGAATTGACAAATCGATTATAGCCACAGGTTTTTGCACGCAAAAAGGCCGTTCGTCCGCAAATCGGCTCTCTGGGGTCGCTGTTGCAGACCCGTCACAAGACCGTCGTTGAATTGCGACACTCGCGAAATACAAAGCAACAGCTTTTTTTGCCAATGCCTTATTTTTATTGGGCTAACCGATGTTTTTGCGGTTTTTTGAATTTATACGTATTTGTCACTGAGCCCAAATGAACAGGAACTAAATGGCATAAGCTGTAATTCAACGCCCCCCGTAGCTTGCTCGCACGATTTTTGCGTGAAGCTAGCTGTGCAGTTTCATCTGCGGTCACACGAAGCGAACGGGTGCAAATACTTCTTCTCCATGATTCAGAGCATGACATAGCGCGTCTAGAGGCAGTGCTCTTGGAAAACGGCCACTACCTGTGCAGCGTGTGTGCTGACGCGCGGACGCTGGCCGAAGAGGTCGAGCGGCATCGCCCGGACTTGCTACTCATTGCAGCCGACGATCCATCCCGCGACATGGTGGAGCAGATCTGCGTGCAGTCGCAGTTTCGCGAGCGCCCGATTGTGATGCTCACCGAATCAGACGATCCTGATGCGATGCGCGCGGCGGTAGGTGCCGGCGTTGCGGCCTATGTCGTTGCTGGTTTTAAGCCCGAGCGAATGGGCGCAGTGCTCGAAGTGGCGTTGCTTCGCTTCAACTTCGAGCGCGAGCAATTCGCCACCATCGCCGCCTCAAAGCGCCGCGACGCCGAGCAACAAACCATCAGCAAAGCCAAAGCCTGGTTTCGTCGGCAGGGTCTGAGCGAGAGTGATGCCTATGCGCAGCTCCGAACGCTCGCGATGCGTCAACGCTGTACGGTGGCCGAGGCCGCTGAGCGCGTACTCGGTGCATAGCCAAGCTGTTTTGTGCGAATTTGGTGCGACGCAGCAAACAACGGACTGGCGAGCGTTCGAATATTCACTAACGCGGTCGTTTGGTGTGACGAACTCACCATTCAACTGCTCTGGCACGAGTTTCGCTAAGCAGTAAACATCCGCAGTCAATGGCGATTGCGGTGGTCTCTCCAGACGTAACTTTCGCTTCCTCCTATGAGCACAGGGGCTCTTGACCGAATGGTCACGAGCCCCTTTTTTATTTTCAGGTGATCCATGAATGCAATTCGAAAAGCCCCACACACTGAATTCAGTTCATCCGTGGCGGATGCGC
>JAAFHR010000308.1 GCA_013298455.1 Betaproteobacteria bacterium
ATATTGGCATGCCCTCGGGGCACGCGTACGCCAAAGCGCTGCGCACGGTGAAAACTTGCGTCGGCAGCGAATGGTGCCGTTTTGGCACGCAAGATTCCACGCAAATGGGCAAGGATTTGGAGCGCGCGATGTGGCGCATGTACGCGCCACACAAGGTGAAATTCGCGGTGAGTGGTTGCCCCAGAAACTGTGCTGAGGCCGGTATCAAAGATGTTGGCGTCATCGGCGTTGATTCCGGCTGGGAGCTCTATGTGGCGGGCAACGGCGGCATCAAAACCGAAGTGGCGCAGTTTTTTGTGAAAGTCAAAACGTCTGATGAAGTGCTCGAATACACCGGCGCATTTATGCAGCTCTACCGAGAAGAAGGCTGGTATTTGGAGCGCACTGTGCACTACGTTTCCCGCGTGGGGTTGGACTATGTGAAAAAGAAAGTCATCGACGATGCTGCCAATCGAAAAGCGCTTTGGGAGCGTTTGCAGTTTGCGCTCGACGGTGAGCCTGATCCATGGTTTGACTTCGATAAAGCGCGTGTGGACACGCGGCAATTTATTCCGATCAAGCCGGTGGCGAGTACGGTCGCTGAGACAGTGGCGGTGCAATGAGTATGAGTGCCATTGAGATTCACTTGGCGTGGCAATACGTCTGCAAAGTTGAAGAGATACCGGTGCTCGGTGCCCGCGTGATCGAGCGCAGTGTGGAGCAGGGCGGCAACGTCGCCGTGTTTCGCAATGACCGCGATGTGGTGTTTGCGCTCTTGGACAGATGCCCCCACAAAGGCGGGCCGTTGTCGCAGGGCATCGTATTCGGCGAGCGGGTGGCGTGTCCGCTGCACAACTGGACGATTGAACTCAAATCGGGCGAAGCTGTTGCGCCCGATGTGGGCTGCACGAAACGCTTTCCGGTGAAGGTTGAGGCGGGTGATGTGTTCGTTGCCTTGTAGGAGCGGCTTGCCGCGAATGGTTTCCTCCTGTTTGACGCAGATTTCGCGGCAAGCCGCTCCTACAAAACGTGCCTGACGTAAAGACTACGTGTCCCTACTGCGGTGTAGGCTGCGGCGTGATCGCAACGACCGACAGCGAGCGCATCACCGCTGTTCGCGGTGATCCTGATCATCCCGCCAACTTCGGTCGCTTGTGTACCAAGGGCAGCACGCTGCATCTAACCACCACGCCGTACGGCAGGGCGCTGTATCCCGAATTGCGTCGTGAGCGCGGCGCACAACGGCAGCGCGCCAGCTGGGACGAAACTCTCGATTTTCTCGTCGAAAAGTTCGCAACAACCGTCGCCAAACACGGCCCCGATAGCGTGGGCTTCTACATCTCGGGTCAACTGCTGACCGAGGATTACTACGTGTTCAACAAACTCGCCAAGGGTTTGATCGGCACCAACAACGTCGACACCAATTCGCGTCTGTGCATGTCGTCAGCCGTTGCGGGCTACAAAGCCACGCTGGGTGCCGACGCGCCGCCTGCATGTTACGAAGACATTGATCACGCCGAATTGATCGTTATCGCAGGCAGTAACACCGCGTGGGCACATCCGATTTTGTATCGACGCTTGGAAGATGCCAAGGCAAAAAATCCGGCGCTCAAAGTAGTCTGTATCGATCCCCGCCGCACCGAAACCGCACGCGCTGCCGACCTGCACATCCCAATCTTGCCGGGCACGGACGTGGCGCTTTTCAACGCGGTGCTGCACTGGTTGATTTGGGAGGACGCAACGGCGAGTGACTACATCGCAGCGCACACACAAGGCTTTGCTGAGCTGCGCACCAGCGTGCGCGAATGCTCCCCTGCGTGGGCGGCGCGTGTGTGCGGTGTGAACGAGTCGCAGATCGTTGCACTTGCCGCGATGTGGCGTGATTCAAAAGCAACGCTCTCGCTCTATTGCCAAGGCTTGAATCAAAGCGCCTGTGGCACCGATAAAAACGCGGCACTCATCAATTTGCACCTAGCCACAGCGCAAGTTGGCAAGCCAGGTGCGGGGCCGTTTTCGCTCACCGGACAACCCAACGCGATGGGTGGCCGCGAAGTCGGTGGGCTCGCGAATTTGCTGCCGGGGCATCGCGATGTGGTCAACGCAGCGCATCGTGCGGAGGTCGAAGCATTGTGGAACATCCCAGCAGGTCGCATTCCCGAAACGCCCGGAAAAACGGCCGTGGAGATGTTTGATGCCGTGCGCGGCGGTGAGATTAAATTGCTGTGGATCGCCTGCACCAATCCCGCGCAGTCAATGCCCGATTTGCGAGCGGTTGCAGAAAGCTTCGCCAACGCCGAATGTGTGATCGTGCAAGAGGCGTTTCGCACGACTGAATCAGCCAAACTCGCTGATGTGTTGTTGCCTGCGACCACGTGGGGCGAGAAGCACGGCACGGTCACCAATTCCGAGCGACGCATCACCCGTGTCAACAGCGTGCTGCCTCCGCCGGGTGAGGCGAAGCATGATTGGGAAATTGTCGTGGATTTTGCGCGACGATTGGAGCGGCGATTAGTCCCCTTCTCCCCTGGCGGGAGAGGGGCTGGGGGAGAGGGGGAACCGGGCGAGGGCTACGATGCTCGCACCCCAAGCAGCCATCCCCCTCTCCCCAACCCCTCTCCCTCCGGGGGAGAGGGGCTCAGTTCACTCTTCGCCTACGACTCACCCGAATCTATCTTCAACGAACACGTCGAAACCACCCGTGGTCGCGATCTGGACATCACTGGGCTCTCTTACGAAATTCTTGCTGCTGATGGGCCGCAACAGTGGCCGTTCAAAACAGGTGAAGTCGCTGGTCAACCACGTCTCTACGAAGACGGCGTGTTTCCCACGGCAACCGGCAAAGCGCAGTTCAAAATCACGCCGTACAAAGCGGTTGCCGAACCCGTTGATGCGCGCTATCCGCTTGCCCTCACCACGGGCCGCTTGCGCGATCAGTGGCACGGCATGAGCCGCACGGGTCGCGTGCCGCAGCTCTACGGCCACGAGCCCGAGCCGATGCTCACCATGAACACACTGGATGCCGCGCGACGTGGACTCGTTGCAGGCGAGATCGTTACGGTGACATCGCGTCGTGGAGCGCTCAATATTCGTCTGCAAATGAGCGATGACGTTCGCTCCGCGCAGTGTTATCTGCCGATGCATTGGGGGCGCTTGTCGCTCGCTGGTTCGGGCTCACATGGCATCAATGCGTTGACGATTTCAACGTTTGATCCGGCATCGAAACAACCTGAGTTGAAGCACTGTGCGGTCCGCGTTGAGCGCGCCAATGTGCCGTGGCAACTCGTCGCGTTTGCCTATGCCGAATCGCGCGATCCGGTCGCGCTGTGCGACGACCTACGCGAAGTTGCGGGCGACATTGCGTTCGCTAGCACGACGCTGATCGGAAGCGTTCGCCCCGGCGTGCTGCTGCGACTGGCTGCCGCTAGCGCACCCGATCGAAGCGCCTTGGAGCAGATTGATCGAGTGCTCGCGTTGACCGGACTTTCAACGCTCGCCTACGACGACGCTCGAAAAAATTTGAGCCGTCGCGTTCGCATCGAAGACGGGCGGCTCGTTGGCGTTCGACTGGCGGGTGATTTAGCTGCCGAGTCCTGGATGCGAGATTTCTTTCTCTCGGGCGCGTCGGTGGTTGCGCTGCGGCAGCGCCTACTGGCCGGCAGCGCGAGCCCGCCCGAGGGCTTCAAAGCGCGCGGCAAAGTGGTTTGCAACTGTTTTAACGTGAGCGAGCAGAGCATTATCGAATGCTGCGCGGGCAAGTTGGGCGACCCATCGAGCCGGCTGAGCGCACTACAAAGCGAGCTCAAATGCGGCACGAACTGTGGTTCGTGTTTGCCGGAGTTGCGTGTGCTGGTAGCCGCTTCGGTGCAGGCGGCATAGCTCCGAGGATGGGCGCTGCGGCGCAAGCCATTGGCGACGCGTCGTTATGATGTGGCGTCGGAGTGGTGAGTTTCCGTCATCCAGCTATGTTGATTAATGCCATGCCGAGTCTGGCGTGTAGGTCATTTTTAAGTGTTTTCGATAATAGACATCATTTGCTTGGAGCCCATGTTTTTTGGGGCGTTGGTAATCAAAGCTAGCGGGCCCGTTTGAACTTTTCTTCCATCATCAAAGAAATCGGCCGCGGCGCACGCGGGGCTCGCGGCTTGAGCGCTGAGCTTGCCTACGAGAGTTTTTCCGCGCTTCTTCGTGGCGAGGTCAGCGATGTGCAGCTCGGCGCATGGTGGCTGGCGATGCGCATCAAGGGCGAGAGCGCGGAAGAGCTCGCAGCCTTTGAGCGGGCGATGCAAGATTCGATGTCGTTTCGCGTCGTGAGCGAAGTGCCAGTGATCGTGCTGCCTTGCTACAACGGCGCGCGGCAACTGCCCAATTTGACGCCGCTGCTCGCTTGGCGTTTGGCGCAGCTTGGAGCGCGAGTGTTGCTGCACGGTGTTCGTGATGATCCGTCGCGAGTGACTACGTTTCGCCTGTTTGAGGCGCTGCAGTTTCCTGTGGCGGAATCACAGGGCGCGGCACAGGATGCGATGGAAAAGTCAGGATTTGCTTTTCTGCCCATAGATCGTCTGCACGCT
>JAAFHR010000309.1 GCA_013298455.1 Betaproteobacteria bacterium
TGTGTAGGTGTTTCCCATCGCAGCCTCAGATTAACCCAACCATTGCACTTGTTTCGTGAATTCAGGGAATCCATGGTGAATTGAGCAAAATCAATCACTTGGAACATGGTTGTTCATTGACGATGGATTCCCGCCTGCGCGGGAATGACGGAATTGAGAGCCGTGCAGAGCGCTTTCGTCGGGAGCGCCACGAGCGCTAAAAATCGAACGCGCCTTTGAGTTCAACAGCTACTTACCGTTTCGTCATATTAGTTTTGGACTGTGGACGATTCAATAAAGAATTCATTTTTTAATCGAATTAACGCTAACGCCAATTGATTATTGGTATTGAGAGAATAAGCTGTTAATTCCAACACATAAAAAAAGCCCGCCGGGGGTGGCGGGCTAGTCTCAAAGCGCCTGATAAGACCGGAGGTGTATCGAGGGGTGGCGCTAAGAGCCGTGCAGTCAAAATCGGAGTCTTGTCCACACGATTTAGATATTACATTGTCATAAATTGCTTGTCAACTGAATTGATCCGCAGGTCAAATAAATTCAGACAATTGGAAGGCTCGGGGCTGGGCGATACCCCCACGCGTCGCTCGAAACTCTAAGCACGGCGAATGATGGGCTGCCAGTTGGAGCGGACGCGGCACAAAAAAGAACGCCCGCAAAAGCGGGCGCAAGGCATGAGCATTCGTAACCGGACACTCGGCGGCGAAATCAATCACCACCGAGCTGATCGACATACAGAATCATCGAGCGCTTGGGCCGCCGGAGGATCAGTTCCATCAGCCCTTTGCTCGTTGACCCATCTTTTCGCGCATCGCTTCCGCGCGTTGCATGCGGTCGAGTAGTTGACTCTTGACCACGGCTTTTTGTTCCGTAGTGAGCAAACTTAAGAACTTTGCCCATTCGGCGGTGGCAGCCTTGCGCTGCGATTGAGCGGCATCATGCGCTGCTTCGCGAGCGGTGAGGAGCATTGCCAAGTCGGGATCAGCTTTCGCGAGCTCTGTTTTTGCGGTGGCCTGCGCGTTCATGCGGGCGGATTTACCGGCAGCCATCGCGGTCTCAGTCGCTTTTTTCGCAACCGCAAATTGTGCGTCTTGTGTGGCGTTCAAATTCAGCTGCGATTTGATCGCTTCTAGGCGTTTGCCAAAGTGGCCTCCCGGCATACCCTCGGGGCCGTGCATGCGGTGTCCACCGTGTGCGCCAGCCCCGACCGGTGCGCCGGCGAGCCCAGGCCCCGCCTGTGCTGCGGCGAAACCTGCGCATAGCGCGAGCGCTGCGACAACGGCGGACTGCGAAAGCGCTTGAGAGAAACGTGTTTTCATGGATACACCTCGTAGAAGTAGTGATTCGGAAATACTGTGACTGAGATTTTGGTGCGAAATTGCATGCGCCACCACTTCGCTTTGTAAGGGTTTGTAACCCGTGCTAACGACGTGCGTTCGCTCTGATATGTTTGCGCCATTAGTCACTTTTCAACGCACCGTTTTTTATGCAGCACATTCTTGTCGTTGACGACGATCAGCGTTTGCGCGAGTTGCTGGTTGAGTTTTTGACCCAACATGAATTTCGTGTGAGTGAGCTCTCCGATGCGCGCGATTTGGCGCGGCGTTTGGAGCGCGACCCGCCGCATTTGATCGTGCTCGATTGGATGATGCCGCATGAATCGGGGCTTGCCGTGTGTCAGCGTTTACGCGCCGCTGGGGATCGCACACCGATCATCATGCTCACGGCCAAAGGCGATGAAGACGAACGTATCGAAGGCCTCGATGCAGGCGCGGATGACTACCTGCCCAAGCCGTTCAATCCGCGTGAATTGGTGTCGCGAATTCATGCGGTAATGCGCCGCTTTGCGGACGTCGCGCCGGGTGCGCCGCTGCCGACCGACGCATCGATTCAGTTTGGTGATTGTGAAGTCGTGCTGGGTACGCGAACGCTTTTGAAATCTGGCGTGGCGCAAGAGTTGACCACGAGCGAGTTTGCAATGCTTAAAGTGTTCGTGACGCATCCGCATGAACCGCTTTCGCGCGAACGGCTCTCCATGCTCGCTCGCGGCAAAGAGCACGAGGTGTTTGATCGCGCAGTGGATGTGCAGGTGTCGCGACTTCGAAAACTGGTGGAGCCCGACGCTGCAAAACCTCGATACATTCAAACTGTGTGGGGGCGAGGCTATGTGTTTGTGCCCGACGTTGCGAATGCGGCAAACGCGGCGAACGAATGAAGTTTTTACCGAAGAGTCTTTTTGCGCGGCTCGTGCTGTTGATTGCAGCCGCCGTGGTGATCGCTGTAGTTTCGCTGGGTTATTTGTTTCGCCAAGATCGCGCCACGCTGATTGCGCGAAACTTCACCGATGCGCGGCTCGCGGAGATCGAAGCGCTGCGTGATGCGCTGGTGAAGTTGCCCGATGACCGGCCGCCGTCGGTGCAGCCTTTGGCGCGTGAGTATCGGGTGCTACTCGTGCCCGTGGATCGTCGTCCTGAGATTGGTCAAACGCCGAAAGGGCCCGCCGTCAAAGCGATGGTCGCAAGGCTTGAGGAACAACTGGGCGGCAACACGGAGGTGCGCTTTGGCATGCGGCTCGATCAGGTGATCGTTTGGATTCGCTTGCCGGTCACCACCGACAAATCGCGAGCGGTGTGGGCCGGCTATCCGATGCGAAACATTGACGCTGGAGAATTCCCGGTGAAGCTCGGAGTCGCGCTGGCAGCGATACTCGCGTTGCTACTCATCGCGACCTACTGGTTCGCGCGGCGGCTCACGCGGCCGCTCTCTGAGCTCTCCAACGCCGTTGCAACCGTAGCTGCTGGCAAACATCCCGCGCCGTTGCCCGTGGACGGCCCCAGCGAAATTGCCGCCGTTGCCGCCAACGTCAACAAGATGGCAGCGAATTTAGCGCGGCTCGAAACAGATCGCCGCACCATGCTCGCGGGTATTTCGCACGACATCCGAACACCACTCACACGCTTACGGTTGGCCAGCGAAATGTCGATCAGCAACCCGAAGCACCGCGCTGATGTGGTGGCTGACATCAATGAGATCGATGCCGTTGTCACGCAGTTTTTAGATTTCGCGCGCGGTGAGCCCAGCGAAGCAGCGCAGTCGATGAGCGTGGGCGAAGCGCTCGCTCATATTGAGCGCAAAGCAGCATTGAACAAAACGCCAGTCTCGGTTCGCGGCGACGCGCTTGAAGCAATGATCGCCGTGTTTCCAGCCGCGTTTGAACGCATGCTGATGAACTTGATCGAAAACGCCTACCGCTACGGCAAACCGCCCGTAGAAATCGCCGCATTGCGAGACGGCGCGATGATCGAAATCACCGTGATCGATCACGGCGCGGGCATCGCACCAGAAGACGCTGAACGATTGAAACAACCCTTCGTGCGCGGCGATCAAGCCCGTGGCGGCTCGATGGGCGCGGGCTTGGGCTTAGCGATTGTCGAGCGACTCGCAACGTGGCACGGTGCGAGTTTTGATATTGCCCGGCGCGCGGGCGGGGGCAATGCTGCGCGGATTCGTATGCCGGAGGGACCGCGCGCCGAGTAGCGGCCGCCTGCTGACCTAAAACAACAGAAACGCAGCGCATTTCTTGCCACCGATTTCACCGATGAACACAGATTACAAAGGTTTAGCCGCCCACTGCTCTGAAATCTGTGTTCATCCGTGAAATCGGTGGCGAAGAATTCAAAGCTCGGTAAAAGAGATTCAACGCTGCACACCGCAGTTGCGGCGAGGACGTTTCATCAATCAGGTCTGCGCAGCGCACCATGACAGTGAGTGCGGTTGCAGCACCTAAGCGCGAACCAACGCCAGCGGTGCGAACGATCCACCCAAGACACCATCGACCGTAGCGCTTGGCACTCGCCACCAATCGCGCAAAACGCTCGCGTAGAGTGATCGATAGTCGGTCGTGTGAACAAAATTGTCACCCGAGAGCTGTGTGAGCGACGGCGCGCCGCCGATCAGTCCGCCGTTGACCTTGCCGCCCATCGCAAATTGCACGTTGGCGGTGCCGTGATCGGTGCCACCGCTGGCATTTTCTTTGGCGCGGCGACCGAATTCGCAATAGGTCACAACCAGTGTGTCGTCCCAGCGGCCTAATTCATCGCAGGCTGATTTGAGCGCGGCGAGTCCTTCCGCAAGTTGTTTCAGTAGCGTTGCTTGCGTGCCGACTTGCCCTTGATGGGTGTCAAACGATCCGAGCCCTACGCGAACCGCCGCCACACCACTCGACGCAGAAATCACCTGCATCGCTGTCTTGATTTGCTCGCCAAACGCATGCTTCGGAAACTCAGTTCTCCAGTCCGTTTTCGGTTTGAGCTGCGCGCCCGCAAACTGCGCATCGCCTTCAACTCGGAGGATGTGTTGCAGCGCTTTGTTGTACGCACGACCATGCGGATCAGCGAGTTTCGATTGCCGCAAAAATGCATCGGTCGATGAAATTGAAATGGCGCGCTGCGCATGGTTAAACGGCCCCAAATCGCCCGCACCCACAGCGACGCCATCGGCCACGAAGCTCTTGGGTGGCGGTGTTGCGGCAAACGCACGAGCGAGCCA
>JAAFHR010000031.1 GCA_013298455.1 Betaproteobacteria bacterium
AGCCAGGGCGCGAAGGCGGGGGCGTTCCAGCCGGTGGCTGCGCTGTCGGCTTCGAAGGTGACGTGTGCGCAGTACGGCGTGTCTTGCTCGACTAGGCGTTTGACTTCGGCGGCGGCCTCTGCGCCGTCGACCGTGGGTGGAATACGGAGCGAGAGCTTGAGCGCTGTGTAGGGGCGCAGCACGTTGCCGGCTGCGTGGGTCGGTGGCAGGCCATCGGCGCCAACGATGGAGAGCGACGATCTCCACGTGCGATTCAAAATCAAATCGACGGGGTCTTTCGACGATGGGAGCGTGAATTCATGCGCGCCGCCACAGCTCTGCCACGGGAATCGCTTCCACACGGTGTCGCCCAAAATCGTCGATGCCTGTCTCGCTTGCTGCAAACGCTCATCCGGAATCGGTGCGGCGAACACCGGCGAATGCGTCATGCCAGTCATCGAATCATCGATCCGATCCAAGAGCTGCCGCGCTACGCGAAAGGTCGATGGCACCACGCCGCCTGCGTCGCCCGAATGCACGCCTTCGGTCAACATGCGAACTGTCATCGTGCCGTTAACCAAGCCGCGAAGCGATGTCGTCGCCCACAGTTGATCGTAGTTACCCGCGCCAGAGTCAAGTGCGACCACCAAACCCACGTCGCCCATTCGCGGCGCCAGCGCGTCCAGATACGGCGGTAAATCAAACGAGCCCGATTCTTCACAGGTTTCAATCAAACCCAAACAACGCGGCCGCGAAATGTTTTCCGCGTCCAGCGCAATCACGGCAGCGAGCGCCGCAAACACCGCATAGCCATCATCCGCGCTGCCACGGCCATAGAGCTTGCCGTCTTCAACGAGCGGCGTCCACGGCCCCAAATCCTCGCGCCAGCCGCTCATTTCGGGCTGCTTATCAAGATGCCCGTAGAGGAGCACCGTTTTGCCTGCGGCTTTGGTTCCAGTGCCGGGAATGTCAAAGAACATCACCGGCGTGCGGCCTTCAAGCTCGATGATTTCGAGCGTCATGTTTTTTACGGGCTGCGCCGCGACAAACTTTTTCGCTTGCTCAATCGCGCGGTGAATTTGCCCAGCGCGTTTCCACTCGCCATCAAACGAAGGCGATTTCGCGGGCAGTTTGACGTATTCAATGAGCGCCGGGACGATGTCGGCGTCCCACTGTTTGCTCACTCGTGTGAGCAAGGTTTGCGATTGATCGGAGTTAAACGGAAAGGTGTCGGGGCGCGCGGTCATGGCGAAATCCAAAGCATTCTGATGGTCGGATTTTGCGCTTTTTTTGGACTTTTTGCCGCTAGTACTTCACTGTGAACGGTGGGTTCGGAGCAGCGCGAGGCCATCGTTCGCTGCCGAAATCGGCGTGTAACGGGCGGTTGCTGTTTGAGCTGGTTCGGCAGACAGGCGGCCTGCGTGTTTCCGCGCAAAGGCAGCGAGCGTTTGTTTGAACGGCTCCGACCAATCGCCTTTCGAGTAGTGATGCAGCAAGATGTCAAACGCGACCCCCACGTTGTAGCCTAGCTGCGCGGCGCGAAACGAAAAATCCACATCGTAGCCATGAAAATGCGTGAAGGTCTGTTCGTCAAAGCGCACATGCTCCGCCACCCGGCGATGCATGGCCATAAACACACCATCTATCGCAGCGAGCCGGGAGGCTCGCTGCTCGCCAGCAATGTGCCCAAATTCCATCAGCATCAGTTCATCACTAACGGTGGGCCCAACGATCTGGCCGAAGGTGTCGCTGCCCCCCGCGTCGTACCAAGCGCCATTGACCAGCCGTGACGCGCCCGCAACGCCGACAACGTCTAGGTGAATCAGATGCTGATCGATGTTACTCAACAGGTTGCGTGACAAACACGCGATGTCATCGTGGCAAAAAATCAGCACGTCGCCACGGCTCTCGTCGATGCCTCGGTTGTAGCCCTCGCACATGGACTTAGCGTCGGAGATCCGAATCCACTCACATTCAGCCACGGGCTCGATCTGTGCGCCCAAACTCCGCCGCATCTGTTCGTAGCGATGCGAATCAATCGAGCAGGTGATAACACTTAGGCGCACCGAAAATTCGCCTTGTCGCTCAGATGTCGCGCACGCGCTTCAAGTCAGCAGGAGGCGTTTCGCGAGCGAGGGTCTCGCGGTCTGCGGCGGTCAGCGCAATTTTTTCCAGAACAGCAGACATCGCGTCGACTGCACGAGGCGTTCGAAAGATCTGCTGCGCGTCCATCCCGGATCGCACCAGCTGCTCGCCGAACGGCGAGTAACGAAGTCGCAATTCGCGAAGTACAAATCGCGTTTCTGACCAACCGCTCATCCAAAACCAGTCGGTGTAGTAAAGCCAACTTCGCTCATTGAGTGCGCGAACATGGGTGGGGTCTTGCCATGCGCCGTACGAGAGCTCATAGGGCACCTCGATGTGCATTTGCCCTCCAATCACGAGCAAGTCACGGCACGCAGTCATCATAGCGACCAAATCGGGCACGTGCTCTAGCACGTGTGATGCGGTGATCGAATGAAAGCTATCCTTGGCAAGGACCATCTCACCAAACCGCTCGGTGTGATAGCGGGTGTTGCTGCCAATTGCGCCTGCGGCCGAGATGTCTGCGACGATATCGGGCTTCCAAGCATCGTTGAGGTCAATGTTGACGTGATCCTCGAGGAAACGTCGGCCGCTCCCAAGGTTTATCTTTGCTGGGATATTCATGCTTTGGTGAGTCAATCAGTGCTGGACAGCGCCACCTTGGGCGCGAACCAGATTGAGGATCATGTCGCTGTCAATCGAGGGAGTTTTAGCGTGCCCTTGGCCACCAGTGACGCGGGTTTTCGGTTTCTCGCGCGCTCGTTTCTCAAACACCACGATCGAGTCGTAAACATGAATCGCTGCCAATGAATGCGGCGACTGAAGTTTCTCGATGCCGGTGTCGACGTAGTACCAAGCGTGCATTTCATCGATCAGCGTCTTTACGAATTCGTGAAACGTACCATCGCGCCGCAGTCCGCCACCAAAGCTCGGTACGTAGCTGGTGTGCGTGTCTTCACAGATGTAAACCCCGCCGTCTGCCAGCAATGGAAATAGACAACGAAATGTCATGAGCTGCTGTTGCATCGTGTGACCACCATCGTCAATCACGGCGTTGATCTGAGGGTGTGTTTCGATGAAGGCGCGCCAGAATGACGCGTCTCCTTGGTCGCCAATGACGACCTCTACCCCGCTTGCCTCCAAAATCTTGCAGGACGGATCGATATCGATGCCAGTGATGCCAGCGCTCGGTCCGAGGTAGTGCTTCCACATTAACGTACTACCTCCGTTTTGCATGCCGATTTCAACGAGTCTGCAATCGGTGTTGCGAAAACCTTGCAGATGTCGGTGATAGACATCGAAGTAATGAGTCCACTTGTGGATCTGAAGACCCGTATTGGATTCAAAGTAGTCCAGTAGGGGGTTGTCTGTGCTCACGTTGGTCGTACTGCAAACGAGGGCGAAATGCGCTAACGCAGCAGCTGCGCCGCGATGAACTCACCCACCTCAGCGGTGCTCGCCGTGCCGCCTAAATCGGGCGTTCGCACGCTGCTGGCCGTGCTGGCTTCACACGCTGCCAACACCGCATCATGCGCCGCTTTGTAACCCAAATGTTCGAGCATCATCGCGCCACACCAAATCTGACCGATGGGGTTGGCGATGCCTTTGCCCGCGATGTCGGGCGCACTGCCATGAACAGGTTCGAACAGACTCGGGAATTTACCCTCGGGGTTGATGTTGGCGCTCGGGGCGATGCCAATCGTTCCGGTGCAGGCAGGGCCCAAATCACTCAGGATGTCGCCAAACAAGTTGCTCGCCACCACCACGTCAAAAAACGCTGGGCGTTGTACGAAATGCGCGGTCAAAATATCGATGTGGAACTTGTCGAGCGTGAGGCCGGGATACTGCTTTGCCATCTCGGCAACGCGCTCGTCCCAGTAAGGCATTGAGATCGAAATGCCATTGGATTTGGTGGCGCTGGTGAGGTGCTTTTTCGGACGGCTTTGCGCTAAATCAAACGCGAATTTGAGAATTCGATCCACGCCGGTTCGCGTGAAGACGGATTCTTGCAAAACAAATTCACGCTCGGTGCCACCAAACATGCGCCCACCCACGGATGAATATTCGCCCTCGGTGTTTTCACGCACGATGTAGAAATCAATCTCGCCCGCTTTGTACGGCGAGCCATCTTTTTTAACGACGGGCGCGATCACGCCGGGCATCAAGCGCGCGGGGCGCAAATTGACGTATTGATCGAATTCGCGTCGAAACAGAATGAGCGAACCCCACAGCGAAATGTGATCCGGGATTTTGTCGGGCCAACCTACAGCACCAAAGTAGATCGCGTCGTGTGTTCCGATTTGCGCTTTCCAATCGTCGGGCAGCATCTTGCCGTGTTTTTCATAGTAGTCGTACGATGAAAAATCGAAGTGATCGAATTGCAGCGGAATGTTGAATTTCTTGGCGGCGGCTTGCATCACGCGAAGCCCTTCGGGCATCACCTCTTTGCCAATGCCGTCGCCGGCGATCACTGCGATTTTGTGGGTCATGATGCTTTTGCTCCGGTTGGGTTGATTGCTTTTTTAGGTGAGCTATTGGCTTCCCGCTCACAGGGCGAAAAGATATCGAGCTCAGGTTTGTATTGATCGGTTGAAATATCCAAGAGACCCAAGAGCGTGGAATACACATGGTCGTGCTTTTTACCGGGCTCGCCTTGACGGCGAACGCAGCCTTCGCTCCAGCGCTCAAGCTCGAGAAACTGTGTTGAAAACCACATAAACATCGGCACTCTCGTTTGCTCTTCGGGAGCTACCGCATAGGGCAATCCGTGCAAGTACAGACCTCGCTCACCGAGGGATTCACCGTGGTCAGAAACATAGAGCATTGAGGTAGCAAATTGCGGCGACAAGCGCTTTAGCATCGCCACCGTTTCCCCCAGAATGTGATCGGTGTAGACGAGCGTGTTGTCGTAGGCATTTCGAAGTGAATCGGCGCTGCAGCTCGATAGCTCGTTACTTTTGCAGGCTGGAGTGAATCGCTCAAACTCTTTCGGGTAGCGCTTGAAGTAGGCTGGGCCATGACTACCTTTGACGTGCAGCACGACGAAAATACTCTGCGTTTCGGCCTTTAGGCGCGCCTCAAGACCGTCGAGCAATATCGCGTCGAAGCAGTTGCCTTTCTCGGAACAAAAGCGGGGATCATCGCTGTTGGTGAGGTCTTCAACGATTGCGCCACGATCGCACACGCCCTTACAGCCGCCGTCGTTTTCTCGCCACAAGATTTTCATCCCAGCGCGATGGATCACGTCGATCAGCGTTTCACGACTCGCCGCTTTTGAAAGCGAAAACTCTTCACGTGTGAAACCAGAAAACATACACGGCACCGAGATCGCTGTCGCCGTGCCACAGCTCTCGGTATACGGAAAATTGATCACATGCTCGGCGATCATTCGGTCATTGGTCGGGCGCGAGTAGCCATTGAGCGCTTGGTTTTGCGCGCGGGCTGTTTCGCCCAACACGAGCACGACGAGTCGCGGCTTATCGAGCGCCTGTCGAATCTTGGCGTCGGTCCCCACCGGTTCACGAACGATACTTGCGGCACGCTGCGTTGCAACGTGCGACACAGCAGCGGCCACGATGTTGATTGGCGCGACCGTGTGAAACGTGATCGACTTGTTTCGACCCGCCGAGGCAAAGCTCTGAAACTGGGGATACACCGCTGCACCCGCGACCAAGAGAGGCAGCACGAGCAGCGCGGCGCTTCGCCCCGTTTCGCCGAGCCAGCTGTTGCTGGCTTTCATCGGAATCATCAGTAGCAACGCGGCGGGTAACACGCCCACTAAAACGATCCAACTGATCATGCGAACGCCAATCAGTTCAAGCGTTTCAGCCGGATGCGTTCCCAAGATATTGACGAACATCGTTTTGTCGAACAGCGTTCCCAAGAAGATGCTGTAGTAGCCCAGAATGGCTGCAACGACAACTGTGATGGCGCACCACACTTTGATTGATCGACCGGGGAAGAGTAAGCCGAGCAACGAAACGAAAAACAACAGTAACGCGAAGAGCAATAACCAGCCGGTCAATACAAACAGCACCTGCGCAGCGCCGCCGGTGGTCGAAGGCGAATCGACGAAGCGCTCGAGCGTTGCGAGGTTTGGCAACACGGAAATCCAAAGCGCAGTGAGCACCAGAATTTGCGAGCGGCTCAAAGCTAGGGATTTGAAAAACGACATCGTTTCGAAGATAGCAAAGGGTATGCCTAATTATCTGCGAAGCCGGCCGTCTGCGCAGTAGGGAAGACTAGGTCAATCAGTGCGCTAGTAGAAACGGCAGCGCGGCGCTAAGCATGGCCTCCGGCGCTTCTTCGGGGATATAGTGACCGCAGGGCACGTCTTGGCCGCGCACGTCGCTCGCCACGCGCTGCCATTCCACCATTGGGTTGAAGCACTTGGCGATGATCCCGTTGGCGCCCCAAAGCACTTGCAGTGGTTGCGACACTTTGCGGCCTGCGTCGCGGTCAACGCGGTCATGCTCCAAATCAATCGTCGCCGCAGCGCGGTAGTCTTCGCAGATCGAATGGGCAATGCCCGGCAGATTGATGCAGCGTCGATACTCGGCAAGTGCGTCTGGAGCAAATGCTGCAAGCCCCGCATGGCGATTACCCATCATTTTTTCGATGAAAAATTCTGGGTCGGCTGCGATCATGGTCTCGGGCAGTGGCTCGCGTTGAATCAGGAAAAACCAGTGCCAATAGGCTTTGGCGAAGTCCATCGTGGTTTGTTCGTACATTGCCAGTGTGGGCGCAATGTCCAAGAGCGTGGCGCGGAGCACGGCGTTCGGATGATCGGCCATCATGCGATGCGTAACGCGCGCGCCGCGATCATGGGCGAGCACTTTGAATTGTGAAAAACCGAGGGTGGCCATCAGCGACACCATGTCTTTGGCCATCTCGCGCTTGCTGTAGGGCGCATGATTCACGCTGGCGTCTGAGGCTGGCTTATCACTGTCTCCGTAGCCACGTAAATCCGCCGCCACCAGCGTGAAATGCTGCGCGAGCTGCGGCGCGACTTTGTGCCACAGCACATGCGTTTGTGGATGACCGTGCAACAACAAGAGCGGCGGTTTGCTGCGATCATCGCTGACACGCGCATGAATCGTGATGCCTTTGGCCCCAATGCGGTGAACGGAGAGGCCGGTGAAGAGCGGTGTTGTGGTCATGGCGAAATGAGTGCGTAAGTGTGTGGTGTGATGCTGGTATGCCCCCTCTCCCGCGGGCGGGAGAGGGCTAGGGTGAGGGTGCTGCGTGAGGTAGAGCTCGCTTCGTTGGAACGTCCAACTTCGCGCAATCCCCACCCTCATCCCCAGCCCTTCTCCCGCCTGCGGAAGAAGGGAGTCGAAGCGCACGGATGCTTGGCGGCTAGTTCGCCGCGAGTGCCTGTTTCAAAGTGCCCACCACGTCGCCCAGCGCCAACTTCACCGCCTCGGTCGCACGCCGCGCTTGATACTCGACCACGCCTTCCTTGAGCCCGCGATCCCCCACCGTGATGCGATGTGGAATGCCGATCAGTTCAAGCTCTGCGAACATCACGCCGGGTCGTTCTCCGCGATCATCAAGCGCTACGTCGATACCTGCGGCAGCAAGTTCGCTGTAGAGCGAATCAGCGGCGGCTTTCACCTCGGCGCTGCGGTCGTAGCCGAGCGCTGCGATCACGACCGTGAACGGTGCCATGGAGTCGGGCCAAATGATGCCGCGTTCGTCGTGGTTTTGTTCAATGGCCGCCGCAACAACGCGGGTCACACCGATGCCGTAGCAGCCCATCTCCATCACTTCTTCTTTTTGCTCTTTGTTCAAAAACTTTGCGCCGAGCGCCTCAGAATATTTTTGGCCGAGCGCGAAGACATGACCGACTTCGATGCCGCGTCGCAAGCTGATCACGCCTTTGCCATCGGGCGAGGCGTCGCCTTCGACCACGTTTCGAATATCAGCAACGACGTCAGGTTCTGCGCAGTCGCGTCCCCAGTTGGCGCCAGTCACGTGATAGCCCGATTCATTGGCACCGCAGACGAAATCGCTCATAGCTGCCGCAGTACGATCAGCCACAACGATGACCTTGCCTGGATGCGCGTTGCCGTGGCGGGGCACAGGGCCGCAGTAGCCCGGTTCAACGCCTAAATACGCTTCAATTTCTTCGGGCGTCGCGGGCCGGAAATTGGCGAGCTGCGGCAGTTTGCCGAGCTTAATTTCATTGACCATGTGATCGGCTCGGAGCATGCAGAGCACAAAGCCTGCATCGCTCACATACATCATCGCCTTGAGCTGCTTTTCCATCGGCAGCTTCAAAAATGCGCCCACGTCTTCGCACGTTTTTTGCCCAGGCGTGTGAACGAGTTCGAGCTTTGCTAATGCGGCAGCGCGAGGTGCTGCGGGCGCGATGGCCTCGGCCATTTCTACGTTCGCAGCGAAATCAGACGTTGGGCAATAAGCGATCACATCTTCGCCGCTTTCAGCAAGCACTTGAAACTCGTGGGATGCGAAGCCGCCGATGTTGCCCGTGTCGGCATTGACCGCGCGAAACTCTAAGCCCAAACGCGTGAAAATTTTGCCGTAAGCGTCGTACATCACTTGATAGCTTTTCATGAGTGATGCTTTGTCAACGTCAAACGAATACGCATCTTTCATGATGAATTCGCGCGAACGCATCACACCAAAACGCGGACGTCGCTCATCACGAAACTTCGTTTGGATATGGTAGAAATTTCTCGGCAACTGACGCCATGATTTGAGCTCTTGCCGCGCGATGTCGGTGATGACTTCCTCTGACGTGGGCTGCACAATGAAATCGCGTTCATGCCGATCCTTGATCCGCATCATCTCCGGGCCCATCTTGTCCCAACGCCCTGATTCCTGCCAGAGCTCGGCGGGTTGAATCACTGGCATCAAAAGCTCCACCGCGCCCGCTGCATTCATCTCTTCGCGGATCACGTTTTCCACTTTACGCAGCACCCGAACGCCGAGTGGCATCCACGTATAAATCCCAGCGCCGAGTTTCTTAATCATGCCAGCACGCATCATCAGTTGATGCGAAATGATTTCGGCCTCAGCAGGCGCTTCTTTGGTGGTGGAGAGGAAAAATTGGGAGAGTTTCATGGGGTAGGGGCGACGATCTTAGGGGCTACGGACGACGGAATGGGGGCTACGTTTAATGGCCCCTCGCGACAAGGACGAATGACCAATGACGAATGACGATGCCGGAGAGGACTAATTACCAATGACGATGTCGGGAGGACGAATGACCAGTGACGATGTCGGGAGGACGAATGACCAATGACGAATGACGCAAAGCGATACATAGTAAATCCCGGCTCGCGCAGTAGAGATTTTCGGCCGCGAGAGCAGACGGCGCAAACCTTTGCGTCGTTCGTCCTTCGTCTTTCGTCCTTGTGGAAGGCACCGCCTTCCACAACATTCAATTTTCGCCTATTCTTCCCCCATGCTTGAATTTTCTCCTGTTCGGGTGCTCGCACCCGCCCCACACGTAGCTGCCATCCCCCTCGTGTTGGATTCACCGCACAGCGGCCAGCGCTACCCCGCAAACTTTGGTTTCGCTTGCGATACGCAGCACTTGCGTAAAGCCGAAGACACCGACATTGACGATCTCTACGCCGCTGCGCCGAGCCTGGGCGCAACCTTGGTCTGCGCGGAATTTCCGCGAAGCTACATCGATCCGAATCGTCGGATTGAAGACGTCGACCCCGAGATGTTCGACGGGCGCTGGCCACGGGCGGTTGATCCGTCACCCAAAACCAAATCCGGGATTGGACTGATTTGGCGTGTGCTTGATGATGGCTCGCCCATTTACGCCCGACGGCTGAGCGTTGCAGAAGTCGAAGCCCGGATTACCGATTGCTACGAGCCTTATTGGCGGGCGTTGACCGAAACAATCGATGCGCAGTACCGCACGCACCAAAAGGTGTTTCACATCAACTGTCACTCGATGCCCGAAAAAGCGAGTGCCATTTCCTGGGTGAAAGCGGGAACACCGTTTGCCGACATCGTGCTGGGTGATCGCGATGGTTCAACGTGTTCGCCCGACTTCACGCACCTGCTTCGCGGCGTGTTTACAGCGGAGGGTTTGAGCGTTGCGATCAATGACCCGTACAAAGGCGTTGAGCTTGTCAAACGTTTTGGCAAGCCGAATGAAAATCGGCACAGCATTCAAGTCGAGATCAATCGGCGGCTCTACATGAATGAGGCGACTCGTGAGCGCAGTGCGAACTACGCGAACTTGCAGGCCGCGCTGGGGCGGGTGCTAGAAAGAGTTGCAGGATTCGTTGCAACCGCTTAGGTGCGTTGCTCGTCGTTGACGAGCGTTATTCCCTTCTCCCGCAGGCGGGAGAAGGGTTAGGGATGAGGGTGTCGCGGTGCTCGATTGACTTGCATACGGAGCGGCGCTTGGGGGCGTTGCTCGAATTTCTACTGCTGTTGCGCCGAGACACCCTCACCCCAGCCCTCTCCCGCCTGCGGGAGAGGGGGCAATCACGGGCCTTCGACGCTCAATGTTTGAAAGCGCTGTCTGGGCGTTACGCGCGCACTGCCTCACCTAAAATCAAGACATGCAATTTCACATCCCCGATCCGCGGCTGTTTGCGGACTACGCTGGCACACCCTCCAACCCCTTGATTGATCTTGCCTTGGCGGCGCTCGCTGCCGAGGTCGCTGTCATCGCCGAAAAACGCGAAACTGAGCTGCGTGAGCGAGTTGCTGCGTCGCTTGTCGCCAGTGAAACGAGCGAGATCGCCGACGCGATGCAACGCGCGCCGTCGCTTGCTGTGCTTCGGATGCTTGCTCGCGTGTTGGCAGCAGCGCATGTGGCAGCCGGGCAATCACAAAGCGCCTCTGCGCTTCCAACGACCGTGTTTGCGCTGCCCATCATCATCGTTGGCGCGAACGCAACGCCCGTCAACGTGCCCGGTGCGCTTCCGCGGATTGAGGAGTTTGTGTCGTTGATGAAAGCGGGCAAAGCGATCAGGGGCAATCAAACGTTTGTGATGTCAAACGCACTGGCGTCCGGTGCTGCGTTTTCGCTCACCAAACTGCCGCAAACCTTGCCGTGGTGGCAAATCGCCGATCAGTCAGCGGTCGCGATTGAGAAGGCTTCGATGCAGCTCCCTGCAAATCAAGAAAGTGTGTATCTGCGTTTTCTGGTGGGCACGGCGCTGGCCGGCCCCGGCGTGGATTTGCTCACCGAAAACGACACCGGAAAATGGGGCATGCCCTTTACGCAAACGTTTGCCAAGCAGCTTGGTGGCGGCACGCTGTCTCTTTTAGCGATGCCGCGCCCTCCGCGCACTCCGCTCGCTGCGCTCTATCAAGGTTTGCAGGCGCAACGCGAGGTGTCATTTCAACTCTTCGCGACCAACGCCATTCGCAAATTTCGCTCCAGCGTGGGCGAACCTGAAGCCGTGATTTCAGCGCATCGAACGGAGCAGGGCGGTGAGATCCGGCTCTCGCTCTCCAATGCGTTTGATGAAAAAGGTGCCGAAGGTTTTCGAGCGGAACTTCACGCGACCGACCGCGCCCAAGACGTGGCTGTGATGATGCAAAACCTGCTCGCCGAATGCAATGTTGAATCAGTCACAACCTTGGCTGACGTGTTCCCTGACGTAGATGCGGCGACTAATTTGCCGATTTTGTTTCGCGCTGATGCGCTTGAAACCGAAGTGGAGCGGGCGTTGCGACTGCATTGATCGAATGTCACTGCACGCCGCAGATGCCCTATCGCGGACGAATTTTCGATCAAACGGTTTGGTCAGCTCAATCCTTGAACGCCAATGAGACTATGGGGATACAAGAATTTTTGTTGCAAATCGAAAACAACAAAATATCGTTCCATCCTCAGTATTTGTAAGGCATTTCACACCAAAGCTCATTCGTTGAAACGTACGCTGCAACTGAATCAAAACCAACGGCTCGCCTCGGCTTAACCGCTGGGTTCGCCTTTCATCGCATTCCACTCGCATCGCCGCCCGCCGTTGCGCACAATTTTCCCCAACGCTCGATCCACATGAATCCTCTCAACGTTTTTCCCACCCGCCGCGTCGCCTATTTCGCTGGATTTCTGATCTGTGCAGCGCTGATGGGCTACGCGTTTTTTCTGCAGTACGTGAAGGAGCTGGAGCCTTGCCCGATGTGTTGGTTTCAGCGCGCCGCGCTCTTGGCGATGGCGCTGGTGTTTCTGGTCGCGGCGGTATCGAATCCCGGCAGGCCCGGCGCGAAACTCTATGCGTGGTTAACGCTCCTCACAGGCGGCGCAGGCGCGGTGCTCGCTGCGAGGCATCTCTACATTCAATCGATGCCTGCTGATCAGCTCCCGAGCTGCGGCATGGGCATTACTTACATGCTCGAATCCCTGCCGTTTCTTGAGGTGTTTGGCCGCGCGCTCAAAGGTAGCACTGAGTGCAACAAGATCGATTTGATTTTGGGTTTGCCGATTCCTGCATGGACGCTCATCTTTTTCTTGCTCGCGATTATTGCGAGTTTCCTGCTCATCAATCACCGAGCGTCGGATCGTCGACGCCGCTAAATGTTTGGCTATGAAATCAATGCGCTCGTTTCCTTCAAAACAGCTAGCCATCGGCCTAATCGCAGTAACGAGCGCATTCAACGCTTCAGCGCAAACCAGCGCGTCGCCACCTGACGCCGCCCCCATTCGCATCACCACCGTCGCGCCCAGCGCCGCTAGCTTCTCATCGCTCCTTCAACCCAGTAATTTCATGCCACCTTCCACCAAAGCGCTTCCTTTTACCGAGCTGGTTCACGGCGTTCGATTGACCGATCCGTACCGCTGGCTTGAAGACGAAAAGAGCGCTGAAGTCGTTGACTGGACTCGCTCGCAGCACGATGCCACGCTCACTTGGCTCAATACCCATGCCCCCGAAGTGCCCGGCTTGCGCGATGAATTGACCCGCTACATTGATCGCACCGTGACCTCACCGCCCACGTTTTACAAAGGGCGCGAATTCTTCACGAGAAAGAGCAAAGGCGAGGCGCAGTCGAAGCTCTACACGCGTTTGGATGGCAAAGAGATTCTGCTGTTTGATCCCACCAACATCGACCCATCAGGCAAATCAGCGATGGAGGGACGCTCGTTCTCTCGAGATGGATCGATCATCGCCGTGGGCTTGCAGCGCGCAGGCGACGAGATTCCTACGCAGTATTTCATCGACAGCAAAACCGGTCGTACGATTCATCCGCCGCTCAAAGAAGTGTGGTGGGTTTCGTGGACGAAAGATAACGCTGTGGCCTACGTGACGCAGCGCACGCAAAAGCAAATCAGCGAGCAGCTGCCGCTCTTTACGCAACGTCTGAAGCTGGGCAGCCCGATTGCCGACGCGCCCGTCGTGCAGCGCTTCACCGACGCCAAGCAATGGGGCGGCGTATTTGATTTCGAATTTGCGCCTTACACGCTGTATTCGGTGGGCGAAGGAAAGCGCTCGACCTACGCAATCGCTGCGACCGGCAGCAATGCCGCGCCACGCATGATCTTTGCCGAGAAAGACGCCAACGCAAGCATCCAGATCATCGGCGAAACGCTCTTCGCGAGCACTGATGCAGGCGCCAAAAACGGGCGCTTGCTGAAGGCAGACATGAAGGCGCCCGAATTCAAAGACTGGAAGGAAATCCTGCCCGAGCGAAAAGATACGGTGATCGAGAGTTTCGTCGTCACCCGCGATCACATCATCGTGCGCGAACGAAAGGATCTCATCAATCAACTGCGAGTGATCGATCACAACGGCAAGTTCGTGCGCGACTTGCCTGCTCCGGAATTTGGCAGCGTGAGCTCGCTGAGCTTTGATCGCGAAAGCAACACACTCTACGTCACGCTCTCAACGTTTAACGCACCCTTCAAGCTCTACAAACTCGATGCCACCAAGCTCGAATGGCAGTTCATGTACCAAGATCAAACGGTACTCGACACGGCCAACATCGAAACAAAGCTGCTCTACGCAACGAGCCGCGATGGCACCAAAGTGCCGCTGTTTGTGAGCCACAAAAAGGGCCTTGTGCTCGACGGCAACAACCCGGCGCTGCTACATGGCTACGGTGGCTTCAACATTGGAATGAGCGTGGGCTTTTTGGGCTCCTTTGCCACGCTCATCAATCGCGGCGTTGTGGTGGTTGAGGCCGGATTACGTGGTGGCGATGAGTATGGCGCGGCCTGGCATGAAGCGGGCATGCTCGGCAAA
>JAAFHR010000310.1 GCA_013298455.1 Betaproteobacteria bacterium
TTTTGCGCCGATTCCAAATCGACGGCTTTTTGCGTGGCTTCAACCAGCGCGAGCACGTCGCCCATGCCCAAAATTCGGCTGGCCATGCGCTCGGCGTCAAACGCCTCCAGCCCATCGAGCTTCTCGCTCACACCCGCAAACTTGATCGGCACACCTGTCACTTCGCGCACCGAGAGCGCCGCGCCACCGCGTGAATCGCCGTCGAGTTTGGTGAGGATGATGCCAGTGAGCGTGAGTCGCTCGTTAAATGCACGCGCCGTGTTGACGGCATCTTGACCCAGCATGGCGTCGACGACAAACAGCGTCTCGATCGGCTTCACGGCAGCGCTGATTGCGGCAGCTTCGGCCATCATTGCTTCATCTACCGCCAAGCGTCCAGCGGTGTCGACGATCACCACATCGTAGTAACGCGGTTTGGCCCATTCGACGGCGGCGCGAGCAATGCCCACTGGATCCGTGCTCTGCGCCGCGTCTGGCGCGTAGAAATCAACTTCAACCTGCGCAGCCAAAGTTTTGAGCTGCTCGGTGGCCGCCGGGCGATAGACGTCGCAGGGCACTAAGAGCACCTTCTTTTTCTGCTCGGTTTTTAGCTTTTTGGCGAGTTTGCCAGCCGTGGTCGTTTTTCCCGCGCCTTGCAAACCGGCGAGCAAAATCACCGCGGGCGGCGTGACGGCCAAATTCAGGCCGTGCGCGTTTTTGTCGCTACTGGCCATGAGCGCGGTGAGCTCGCGCTGCACGATGCCAACGAACGCCTGCCCCGGTGTGAGCGAGGTGGCAACTTCCGAGCCGAGCGCGGCGGTTTTGACACGTTCAACGAACGACTTGACCACCGGAATCGCAACGTCGGCCTCGAGCAGCGCAAGGCGAATCTCCCGCAGCACGTCGGCCGTGTTGGATTCGGTGAAGCGCGCTTCGCCGCGAACGGTTTTGACGAGCCGCGCGAAACGTTCGGTGAGCTGATTGGCCATAACTTTGAGTTTTCTTCGGCTCGCGCCGCGCATTACGCGTTGGGGGATTCTGATTTTATGAGTCGGATTGCCGCGCTGCGCAAAAAGAGCGCCGAAAAAGCGGCTTTATTTCTTTACAATCAGAGGTTTACGCGGCATATTGTCGAAATAACTCGAAACTTGCCTCAACGCGTTAACGCGCGGGAATCCCGAATTTGGCCACGTCCTCTGCCTCAGTCTTGCTCTCCGGTTTAGGCCGCGCTTTAGTGCAGCAGGACATCCTGCGCCAAATTGACGCCGAACAAACGCAAACACAAGCCAACAACTCCTCGATGACGTTCGTCGAACAGTTGATCGCTTCAAAAAAAATCACAGCGCCGAAGCTCGCTGAATTCGCCTCACAAACGTTTGGCGTTCCGCTGTTTGATCTCAATGCGTTCGATCTAACAAGCATCAACGCCGAGTGGATCGACGTCAAGCTCATCACCGCCCGCCGCGCATTGCCGCTGCATAAACGGGGCAATCGTTTGTACGTGGCGGTCTCTGACCCGACCAATCTGCAAGCGCTCGAGGAATTCCGTTTCAAGACGAACCTGATCGCAGAGCCCGTCGTTGTCGAGGACGACAAGCTCGCCAAGGCGATCATGAGCGTTGCCGATCGCAACGACACCACGCTCTCGAAGCTAGTCGGCAACGACGACCTAGAACTCGACATGAGCTCGGGCGAGGTCGCGCCGTCCGACGAGGAAGGCGGCGAAGTCGACGACGCACCGGTCGTTCGATACATCCAAAAGATCCTCCTTGACGCAATTAATTCATCCGTCTCTGACATTCATTTCGAGCCCTACGAAAAGTATTTCCGTATTCGCTATCGGCTCGACGGTGTTCTGGTTGAAGTTGCACAGCCGCCGATGGTCATCAAAGACAAGGTGGCGTCTCGTATCAAGGTGATTTCGAAGCTCGATATCTCGGAAAAACGCGTGCCACAAGACGGTCGGATGAAACTGCAACTCACCAAAAATCGCTCGATCGATTTTCGTGTGAGTACGCTTCCAACGCTTTACGGCGAAAAAATCGTGATGCGTATTTTGGATTCGTCCAATGCGATGGTTGGCATTGATGCGCTGGGCTACGAGCCCGACCAAAAGGCGCTGCTGCTGGATGCGATTTCGCGTCCGTACGGCATGATCTTGGTGACCGGGCCAACGGGTTCTGGCAAAACGATTTCGCTCTACACCTGCCTAGGGTTACTCAACAAGCCCGGCATCAACATCTCGACCGCCGAAGACCCGGCCGAGATCACCATGCCCGGCGTCAATCAGGTCAACGTCAACGACAAGGCCGGACTCACTTTCGCCGTCGCGCTCAAATCGTTCCTGCGTCAAGATCCCGACATCATCATGGTCGGTGAGATTCGCGATCTTGAAACGGCAGATATCTCGATCAAAGCCGCACAAACCGGTCACTTGGTGCTCTCAACCCTGCACACCAACGACGCCCCTAAAACGCTGATGCGTCTGCTCAACATGGGTGTTGCGCCGTTCAACGTGGCGTCGAGCGTGTTGTTGATCACCGCACAGCGGCTGGCTCGGCGGCTCTGCGTGCAATGCAAGCAACCCGCCGACATTCCCGTTGAGGCGCTGCTGCGTTCGGGCTACAAAGAAACAGACATCGACGGCACCTGGACGCCCTATCGACCGGTCGGTTGCGATACCTGCAAAGGCACGGGTTACAAGGGTCGCGTCGGCCTTTATGAGGTGATGCCGATTTCTGAGGAGATGCAGCGCATCATCATGAGTGCGGGCAACTCGATGGAAATTGCCAGCCAAGCCGAGCGTGAGGGCATCCGTAACCTGCGACAATCGGGTTTGATCAAGGTCAAGCAGGGCGTCACCTCCCTCGAAGAAGTTGAAGCCACCACCAACGCGTAATCGCGATCAGCAGGCTGCTGCAAGCGGCCACTAGAACAGGATTGACACCATCATGGCAACAGCAGCAAGACCCGCCATCCGAACCGCGATTCCGACCGCCAAGGCGCACATCTTTGCCTGGAACGGGATCGACCGCGCTGGTAAAAAAGTTCGTGGCGAAATGCGTGCCGCTACCGAGGCAGTCGTTAGCAACTCGCTGCGGCGTCAAGGCATCAAAGTCGAAAAGATCAAGAAGCAAACCTATCGCGGTGGCGGCTCGATCAAGGAAAAAGAGATCGCACTTTTCACTCGACAACTCGCAACCATGACCCGGGCCGGTGTGCCGCTGCTGCAATCGTTTGACATCGCCGCTCGATCAACGGGCAACAATCGTCTATCGCGGCTACTGCTCGAAATCAAGGGCGATATCGAGGCGGGCAACAGTTTGGCAGTGTCGTTCAAGCGCCACCCTATCCAATTTGACGAGCTTTTTTGCAACCTCGTAGCCGCAGGCGAACAAGCCGGTATTTTGGATGCCATTTTGGATCGTTTGGCGACCTACAAAGAAAAGGTCATTGCGCTTAAAGGCAAGATCAAAGCCGCGCTTTTTTATCCGGCTGCAGTAATTGTTGTAGCGACGGTGGTCGTTGCAGTCATCATGTGGTTCGTGATCCCTGCGTTCAAGAAAGTGTTCTCAAGCTTCGGAGCGAGCCTCCCATGGCTGACTGAAGTGATCGTGACGATTTCTGACTGGTTTGTGCAATTTTGGTACGTCGTTGGAATTGTTCCGTTGGTAGCGCTGTGGATCATTTGGTACCTTTGGAAACGGGTTCCGGCGTTTGCACATGCCGTTGATCGGCTCTCGCTGAAGGTTCCGGTATTCGGTGAAGTGCTAGAAAAGGCGGCCGTTGCGCGTTGGACCAGAACCCTCGCGACCATGTTTGCCGCTGGTGTGCCTTTAGTCGATTCGCTGACTTCCGTGGGCGGTGCCGCAGGCAATCAAGTCTTTACCGAAGCGACAAAAAAAATCCAAACCAACGTCTCTACCGGTACGGCGCTCACCGTGGCGATGGAAGATTCGGGCGTGTTCCCTAACATGGCGTTGCAAATGACTCGGATTGGCGAGGAAACGGGTGCGCTCGACAGCATGCTCTCGAAGGTCGCCGATTTTTACGAACGCGAAGTGGATGATGCGGTAAGTGCGCTGTCTTCATTGATCGAGCCGATCATGATTGTGTTTTTGGGCATCGTGATCGGAACGATTGTGGTGGCAATGTACCTGCCGATTTTCAAACTCGGTTCGGTGGTTTAGGCCCTACTAAGCGCTAAGTTATTCGTGGCAACGCTCGCCTCACTCGACCCTTGGGCACTCGTTGTCATTGCATTCATCTTTGGTGCGCTGATCGGGAGTTTCCTCAACGTGGTGATCTATCGATTGCCATTGATGATGGAGCGCGCATGGCAGGCGGAGATCGAGGCCAACGCTCACGCGAACGATCCCAACTGGGAGCCCGCCGAACAAGCAAAATTTAATTTGCTCACCCCTCGTTCACGCTGCTCCCAGTGCGGCCACATGATCACGGCGCTAGAAAACATTCCGATGCTCAGCTGGGCGATGCTCCGAGGACGCTGCAGCGCATGCAAAACCAAGATCAGCGCTCGCTACCCGTTGGTGGAATTT
>JAAFHR010000311.1 GCA_013298455.1 Betaproteobacteria bacterium
TCTCCAACCCGCTCGATCTGGGCATTTCCGCCGAAGCGATCCTTCATCCCAAAAACTGGATTTTCAATCGCTATTTCATGAACGCGATGGGCGCGAGCTACGCAAAACGCATGGAGCGGCATCCGCATCTGCGTGAAAAGGGCTTCCTCGCCACCCCCAAAAATTTCCCGCAGTTCGACGAACACTACACCGCCCCCACCCACGGCTACACCAGCGCCTGGGACTACTACCACCGTGCTTCGTCTCGTGGTTTCATTGCAAAAATCACCATCCCGTTTTTGCTTTTGAACGCAATGAACGACCCGTTCGTCCCCGCATCGCTCTTCCCAAACGAAGCGGAAATGCCAGACAACGTCACGCTCGAACAACCAACCGATGGCGGGCATGTGGGATTTGTGACGGGATCGTTGCCGGGGCGATTGGATTGGTTGCCAAGCCGATTGCTTGAGTTTTTTTCTGGCGTGGACCATATGTCGGCTCGGTCGGGAAGAGACGAGAGATGAGTCAGCCCAGCAACGAATTTCAACCGCACGCTTTACATGTGGTGCCTGGCAACGGCGGAGGCGTTGACCGCTACGTGCGAGACATCTGCGCCATTCGACGTCAAGATTTGATTGCTCATGTCGGCAGCAAACAAGTCGTCATTGAGCGCTGCGCAAATGCAACTTATGCGCTCATCGAAGACCCGGCGCTTGATACCGGTAGCATCGTCGCCGCTGTGGGGGCTCCATGGCTGCTGCACGCTCATTCGAGCGTACCAGAGGTTCGAGCGTTGGTGCAGCGATTGCGAGCGAGTGTCGCCAACTTAACCTACGTAGTGACGTTGCATGACGTCATGTTTGCCGACGCAACGCTTAGCGCATCGGAGCGCAGTGCCCGTGCGCAGTTCATTACGGGCGCTAGCGCTGTCATTGCGCCATCTGGCTTCATTTCTGAATTGGCCGGTGCCGAGCTCTCGCTCGCTAGCGACGTTCGGGTGATCGAGCCCGGGTTTGCCAATTCATTGGCTGAACCGGCCAACGCGCTCGCTCCACGAGGTGGAAGCAAAGTTTTTCCGATTGCCGTCGTCGGCGCGCTCGGCACGCATAAAGGCTTGCAATTTCTAGTTGACGTCGCCGAGCAATTGCCGCCAACGCACCCGATCGTACTCATCGGCTACACCGATGGACAGCTCGGCTCCGGCTGGCTTGTGAAGGACAAGATTTGGGTGCATGGCGCCTTTCAGCCAGCTCAGACGAAAGCGATCCTCGATGCCTACGGCAGTTCAATCGTGTTTTTCCCCAACCGACAAGCGGAGGGCTATAGCTACACGTTGAGCGACGTCTGGATATCCGCTCGCCCGGCACTCGTGCCAGACTTGGGAGCACTTGGGCAGCGAGTTTCGACGACTGGCGCGGGATGGACTTACGCGATCAATTCAACGGCTCAAAGCGTTGCGCGCCAATTGCTGGATTGCCTCAACAACGCAGCCGACATCGAAGCTCGAAATGCACGCGCAGCTTGCGCCGCAAGCGAATTACCAACGATTGCGCAGTTCGTTGAAAAGTTAGTTCAGTTGTATGCAGAAGCGCCATTCCCAAGCGCTGGCGTTATTGATGAAAGCGTTTTTCAAAGCTTGCCCAGCACACACCTCGACGCATCGCTGTTTCGCTCCGAGCTAGTTCGAATGGATGGCGACCTGCGCTTCGAGCGAGGCCAACGAGAGCGTTTGGCAAAAGAGTTCGCATCGGTCAACGAAGAATTTGCGGCTCGTGGCCTGTGGATCGAAAAACTTGACGCTGATTTACAAACCAACCAGCGAGCGCTCGCCGCTCAAACAGGCGCTCTGTTGGCCGCGCAGCGAGCCCACGCGAGCGACGTGACAAAACTAACCGAAGACGTTCGCCAAACGCTTCAAGTAGCCCACCGGTTTGAGCGCGCGCTCAATGCGCTACCTCGGCTAGTCAGGCAGTGGGCGCTACGACGCGCCGATCAATTCGATAAGAAACAAAGAGATGATTGATGTACTTCTGGTGGCGTTCCACCCCAACGTGACGCAGCTTAATGCGCTGTGCACGTCGTTGGTCGACGCGCGCGATAGCGGTGTTCCGCTGCGTCTGCGCGTCTGGCACAACGACGGCGATGCGCCCAACGCGGGTGTGATAGCGGCGGTCTACGATGCGCTCCGCGATGCCGGCCTCGGCGTGTTCGTCGGCGGCGGAGAAGGAAACCTCGGGTTTGGTAACGGCGTCAATCGATTGCTGCGGGACAGCACCGCCAAATACGTGCTCGTGCTCAATCAAGACGCGATTGCGGAGCCAGGTGCAATCCTTCATCTTTGGAAGCACGCTGAGTCGAGCGATGCCGACGTTGCGGCGTGGGAGATGCGGCAAATTCCGTTCGAGCACCCCAAGGTCTATGACCCGATCACACTCGAAACAGAATGGTTCAGCGCTGCGGCCGTTTTGCTGCGAGCCGAGCCACTTAAGGTCGTTGGCGGTTTTGAGCCGCGGATTTTTATGTATGGTGAAGACGTTGACCTATCGTGGCGGCTGCGCTGCGCTGGCGCACGTCTGCAGTATGTGCCGCGCGCCGCTGTCGTGCATCACACTTACTCAAAGCCCGATGAAGTGAAACCGCTGCAGGCTTTGGAGGGCATCTACGCCAATCTGTGCTTGCGCACTCGGTTCTCTGGTCATCGACAAATTTTGCAGGGGCTTTCGATGGCGCTGGCGGAGGCGCTGCTGCCGCAAAGCTTTCCGGGGCGGCGACTCGGAGTCATCAAGGCCGTTTTCAAGTTCGCACGAAACTATCGCTACTTCTGGAAAACACGGACGGGCGCAGCTAGCTTCGAGCCACGCTTCGTAGGCTGGAGCTACGAGATTCGGCGCGATGGCGCGTTTCACCGATTTCAATCTCGCGCGGAGCAGCCAGCTGAGCCGCCGTTGATCTCTGTGCTCATTCGCACGCATAAACGCGCCCCGTTTCTTCGCCAAGCGCTCCAATCCGTGGCGGGCCAAACACATCGCCCCATCGAAGTTATTGTCGTGGAAGACGGCTCGGACGAGGCACAACCGGTCTGCGCGGAGTTCTCGCAAACACTCAACGTTCGCTACTTTCGTATCTCGCCCGGCAAAGGTCGATCCGTGGCCGGCAACGCGGCACTGAAACAAGCCACGGGCCAGTGGTTGTGCTTTTTGGACGACGACGATGTGTTTTTCGCAGATCACCTTGAGGTGCTTCTGCAGACGGTGCGCGAACATGCCCTACGCGGCGCGTACGCGCTGGCTTGGCGCACCGCAACCCGAATCATCGATGAAACAATACCCACCTACGAGGAGCTACGTTGGGAGCGCGTTCCCGACGAGCCATTTTCTCGCGTCGCGATGTGGCATCACAACTTCATGCCGATCCAAGCGGTGCTCTTTCACCGAACGCTTTATGAAGCGATGGGTGGGTTTGCCGAAGACATGGATCAGCTCGAGGATTGGAATTTGTGGACGCGCTACACCATGGAAAACGAATTCGTTCAGGTCAGAAAAACGACCTCTAAATACCGCGTGCCCTTTGAGATTAAACACTCGGCTGAGCGACAGGAGAAGCTCGATATTGCCTATAAAGACGCGGTGGCGCGGCAATCGCAGATGACTTTTCTCGCCTCTCCGCTTACTGTCAGAGCGCTTGCTCAAGACTACGTGCAAAGCAATTCTCTGGTCAACGTCAGTCGCGATCAGCTGCGCGCGGCTGTCGCGAGCTCGAGAGCCTTGACCACCATCGCGTCTTGGCGCCATTTGATCAAGCGCAGACTCACTCGCGCTAAGCCGTGATTCACACCAACTTCGATGATCGCCGGGGCAACAACTTTGATGTGTTGCGGCTCTTGGCCGCATGGCTAGTACTCTTTAGCCACTGCTACCCGCTCAGCGGCAGCGCGACCGCTGACCCTTTCGCGCGAACGGTCGGCATCGACACCTTGGGAGGTGTCGGTGTGGCGATTTTTTTCGTGGTCAGCGGCTACTTGGTGAGCCAATCGCGTGAGCGATCACGGTCGCTACGCGATTTCGTCGTCAAGCGTGCCACTCGCATCTTTCCGGCACTCATCGTGGTGAGCTGCGTCTGCGCGTTTGTTTTGGGGCCTACTTTCACCACGTTACCCCTCTGGGATTACCTGCAGGCCAAGCAAACCTATCAGTATTTAAAAAACGCGACTGCGTGGAGCGTGCAGTACGCGCTTCCGGGCGTCTTCGTCGGGCATCCTGCGGGGCAGAGCGTCAACGGCTCGCTATGGTCGCTACCGTACGAAATACGTTGCTACATCGCCTTGGTGGTGCTGTGGTGGCTTCCGTTTCCCAGACGGTGGGTGTGTGCCGCGCTGATCATCGCGCTGCTGAGTCTGATGTATTTCCGCCCCACCGTGCCACCCGCTTCACCGTTTGATCGATTCCTCGGACTCGATTACTACAGCACCAAACTCGGCCTTTACTTCGCGCTGGGCGCGGCGTTTTTTCTGTGGCGGGAGCACTGCAAGCCGTCGATGCTGTGGGGGGGCGCT
>JAAFHR010000312.1 GCA_013298455.1 Betaproteobacteria bacterium
CAACCACTTCTCACCGAGCACATTTTTGGCGATCTCAACGACGATGTAATCGGCCTTGGTGTCGCTGTCGTTGTCGTAGCGTGATAAGCCTTGTAAGCACGATGGGCAGCTGGTCAAAATTTTCACGTCGCCTTTGAAGGTTTCCTCTGCGCCCGAGGCTGATTTCACGGGGATCGCTCGCAGTGCATCCGCGCCCTTTTTCATCTCAGCTTCTTTGCGGAAACGCACTTGCGTTGAGATGTCGGGGCGCGACACGGCAAGCGTGCCGGATTCGCCACAGCAGCGCTCGTTGAGATCGACCTGCTGACCCATCAATTGGTTGACGACCTTAGTCGGTTGGTAGGTCTTCATTGGCGTGTGGCACGGGTCGTGATACATGTAGCGCGTACCGTTCACGCCCTCTAATGCGACACCTTTTTCCATCAAGTATTCGTGGATATCGAGCAAGCGGCAGCCGGGGAAAATTTTCTCGAACTCGTATTTCTGCAACTGATCCATGCAGGTGCCACACGACACGATCACCGTCTTGATGTCTAAGTAGTTGAGCGTATTGGCCATGCGATGAAACAGCACGCGATTGTCGGTGATGATTTCTTGGCCTTTGTCGTGATTGCCGGTGGCGGTTTGCGGGTAACCGCAGCACAGATAGCCTGGAGGCAACACCGTTTGCGCACCAACGTGCCAGAGCATCGCTTGCGTCGCCAAACCTACCTGCGAAAACAGTCGCTCCGACCCGCAACCGGGGAAGTAAAACACCGCCTCTTGCTCATCGGCGCTGAGCTTCGGATTTCGAATGATCGGGACGATTTTGTCGTCTTCGATATCGAGCAATTTGCGGGCGGTTTGCTTGGGCAAACCACCGGGCATCGGCTTATTGATGAAGTGAATGATCTGCGCTTTGATCGGCGGTTTAGCGCCCGTGGTAGCGGGTGGGCGCTTGGTTTGCGTACCGATTAAGCCGAATCGCTTGGCCATGCCGTGCGCGAAACGCTGGGCTTTGTAGCCCGTGTTCATCACCGTGGCTTTGAGGAAATTCACCGTCGCCGGGTCTTTGGCGTTGAGCAGGGTCATCGCCATCGCCGTGCCGGGGTTGAATTTCTTTTTGCCTTCTTTGCGGAGCAAATTGCGCATCGCCATCGACACATTGCCGAAGTCAATATCCACCGGGCAAGGGTTCACACATTTGTGGCACACCGTGCAATGATCGGCCACGTCGGCGAGTTCATCCCAATGCCGCAGCGAAATGCCGCGACGCGTTTGCTCTTCGTACAAAAACGCTTCAACCAATAAACCCGTTGCAAGAATTTTGTTGCGTGGCGAGTACAGCAAATTCGCACGCGGCACATGCGTGGCGCACACCGGTTTGCACTTGCCGCAGCGCAAGCAGTCTTTCACGCTGTCCGCTATCGCGCCAATATCGCTCTGCTCAAGGATCAGCGATTCGCTGCCGAGCAAACCAAACGACGGCGTATACGCATAGCGCAAATCGCCTCCGGGCATGAGTTTGCCCGCATTGAAACGGCCCTCGGGATCAACCTTTTGCTTGTAGCGCTGGAACGGGCCGATCTCTTCATCCGTCAAGAATTCGAGCTTCGTAATGCCAATGCCGTGTTCACCGGAAATTACGCCGTCAAGTGATCGAGCGAGCGCCATGATGCGCACCACAGCAGCGTTCGCCGACTGCAACATTTCATAGTTGTCGCTGTTGACGGGGATATTGGTGTGCACATTGCCATCACCCGCATGCATATGCAGCGCGACCCAAACCCGCCCGCGCAGGATTTCTTTGTGAATCGCAATGAAGCGCTCAACGATGGGCTTTAGCGCCTCGCCGGCGAAGATACTTTCAAGCGGCGCTTTGAGCTCTGTTCTCCACGACACGCGAAGCTCGTGCGATTGCTGTTGACGGAAATTGCTGTTGATGTTGTCGAGCAAACCTTGCCAACGCGAACGAACGCCAGAAATGAGCTCCTGCGCACTCGTCACCTTTTCAGCCAACAACTCGGCTGACACGCCAAACTCTTCGTAGCGATGCTGCGGCATCGTGCCTGCGAAAAACTTACCTAACGAATCACAAAGTTCGAGCTTGTTTTTGATCGACAGCTCGATGTTGATTTGATCGATGCCATCGCAGTATTCACCCATACGCGGCAGCGGGATCACCACGTCTTCGTTGAGCTTGAAGGCGTTGGTATGTTTCGCGATGGCCGCTGTGCGCGCGCGATCTAACCAAAATTTCTTACGTGATTCGCTGCTCACCGCAACAAAGCCCTCGCCGCCTCGAGCATTGCAAATCCGAACGACTTCAGAGGCCGCTTTTGCAACTTCGTTTTCATCATCACCGACGATGTCGCCGATCAACACCATCTTGGGACGCCCGTGGCGCTTGGCTTTGGTGGCATATCCGACGGCGCGCACATAGCGCTCATCCAAATGCTCAAGGCCCGAGAGCATCACTCGCGCGTTGCCGGTTTTTGGCAAACCGTCTAGGTAGTCTTTGACCTCAACGATGGACGGCACGCTATCTCGCACTTGCCCAAAAAACTCCATGCACACCGTTCGCGTGTGTGCTGGCATTTTGTGCAGCACCCATTTCGACCAGGTGATTAAGCCGTCGCAGCCTTCTTTTTGAATGCCCGGCAGGCCGCTCAAAAATTTGTCGGTAACGTCTTTGCCCAAGCCAATTTTTCGAAACGACGGGCCCGGAATGATGAGCGTTTCTTCGCGCAGCGGACGACGATGTTCGTCCATGTAGTGCAAGCGAAAGGTGGCGTGATTAGCGTCGTGAATCTTTCCGAGGTTGTGATCCATGCGGGTGACTTCGAGCCATTCGCCTTGCGGGGTCACCATGCGCCACGCAGCCAGATTGTCGAGCGCTGTGCCCCACAAAACGGCTTTCTTTCCGCCCGCATTCATCGCCACGTTGCCACCGATGCAGCTTGCATCGGCGCTCGTTGGATCACACGCCCACACGAGCCCCGCACGTTCTGCGGCTTCCATGCCACGACGTGTGACCACGCCCGCTTCGCATTCAACAACGCCGTAGGGCTCGGTGTGGCCGGGCAGTACTTCGAAGTGCACTGGAGAAATCGTCTCAAGCTTTTCGGTGTTGATGACTGCCGAATTTTTGGTGAGCGGAATCGCACCGCCGGTGTAGCCGGTACCGCCGCCGCGCGGGATGATTGTTAATCCAACCTCGATGCAGCCTTTGACCAAACCGATCACCTCGGCTTCGGTGTCCGGGTGCAACACCACAAACGGATACTCAACACGCCAATCGGTCGCATCGGTCACATGCGACACCCGCGCCAAACCGTCAAAGGTGATGTTGTCTTTGTGCGTGACTTTGCCGAGCACTTTCATCACGCGCTTGCGCAAATCGTAGGTGTCGCGAAATTGTTTCTCGAACGAATCCACTGCGCGTTTGGCGCGATTGAGTAATTCGCCCACTTTCTCTTTGCGAGATTCGCCATCCGCATCGGCTACGTCGACATTGCGACGCTTTTCCACTTCGCCCAAGCGATGCCGAAGTGCTTCAATCAACATCGCACGACGCTTCGGGTTCTCGACTAAATCATCTTGCAAATACGGGTTTCGTTCAACGACCCAAATGTCGCCCAACACTTCGAAAAGCATTCGCGCGCTGCGCCCAGTTTTGCGTTCACCACGAAGCGATTGCAAGATGTCCCATGCATCATCGCCGAGCAATCGAATCACAATCTCGCGATCCGAAAAACTCGTGTAGTTGTAGGGAATTTCACGAATGCGCGCGCCCGAGCTCTCGGATTCTGTTGCGCCGATCAACGCCGATTTCTGTGCGATGGTTCGCGGCACAGCAGCGGATGGCGCGAGCGCTGCAGCAGTCGCCGGCATCGCGCCGAGTTGAAATAAATCGCGAAGGGTGCGCAGCGTGAAACGCTTCATGGAGACTGCAAAGCGCTCGAGTGTCGCGCGCTGAGTGGTTGGGATTCGATTGTATCGCGGTGCAACAATCGCGCTAAGCCGCAACGCGGCTTGATTTGGCCCTGATTACGCAACGGTTTTTCTGTAGCATTCACGGCTTCCCAATTGACTTAGCTCAAAGGCGCGCCCCATGAAATTTCGCTTCCCCGTGGTCATCATTGACGAAGATTGGCGCTCAGAGTCGTCGTCGGGCTTGGGCATCCGTGCGCTCGCCAAGGCCATTGAGGATCAAGGCGTTGAAGTCGTTGGGGGCTTTACCTACGTCGATGTGGGCATGGTTGCCAATCAATCGGCGCGGGCATCGGCGTTTATCGTTTCGATTGATGATGAAGAAGTGAGTGAAGACGGCGCGAAGAGCCAAGCGGTTGAAGACCTTCGCAAATTCATCAAAGCAACGCGGCACCGCAACGCCGATGTGCCGATCTTTTTGTTTGGCGAAACACGCACGTCGCAGCATTTGCCCAACGACATTTTGAAAGAGCTGCATGGCTTCATTCATATGTTTGAAGACACGCCGGAGTTTGTTGCGCGAAAT
>JAAFHR010000313.1 GCA_013298455.1 Betaproteobacteria bacterium
GAAGAGCGAAAACTCCATCTGACGCACGGTGCCCATGCCCGCTTGGAAATTCTTCGCGGCGATCATCTTGTCAAAAAGCTCTCGGGGCAGCGCCTCACCGGTGTCGACATGCTGCGTCATGTGCGAGAGCACATCCCATTCCCAGCAGTAGTTTTCCATGAATTGACTTGGCAGCTCCACGGCGTCCCATTCAACATGACTAAAGCCCGACACACCGAGCGTGTCGACTTCAGTCAGCAAGAGATGCAAACCGTGGCCGAATTCATGAAACAGCGTGATCACATCATCCTGCGTGAAGAGCGCCGGTTTGCCATCCACCGGTGCGGGGAAATTGCAGGTCATGTACGCCACCGGCGTTTGCAAACGGCCACGCACGGCGCGACGATTCCGCGCTGAATCAGCCCAAGCGCCGCCTTGCTTGTTTTCACGAGCGTAGAGATCAAAGTAGAACTCGCCGATCACTGCGCCGTCAGTGTTTTTGACTTCGAAAAAGCGCACGTCTTTGTGCCATGCCGAAGCCGTGCCTTCAACGATTTGCACCGAGTAAATGCTCTGCACGACGCGAAACAAGCCAGCTAACACACGGTCTTCGGGGAAATACTGGCGCAGCGCTTCGTCGCTAAACGCGTAGCGCTTTTCACGCAGTTTTTCTGAGGCGAAAAACACGTCGGAGGCGCGCACGTCAGCAAGGCCGAGCTCGGCCTTGGCAAACGCTTTGAGCTCGCCAAAATCGCGCTCAGCGAAGGGTTTGGCGCGGCCCGCCATATCGCGAATGAAGCCCAAAACTTGCGCGGGCGAATCAGCCATTTTGGGCACGAGCGAGAGCTCGGCAAAGCTCTTGAAACCCAGTAATTTCGCTTCCTCATCCCGAAGGGCGAGGATTTTTTCAATCACGCCGCCGTTGTCGAACGTGACGTTGCCTTCGTCGCTGGCGCGGGTCACTTGCGCCCGATAGAGTGTTTCACGGAGCGAGGCCGATGTCGCGTACTGCATCACCGGGAGGTAGCAAGGCATCTGTAGCGTGAGTCGCGCGGTGCCCTCACTCAAGCCCGCTTCGCGCGCCTTGGCTTCGGCGGTGTGGATTACATCGGCGGGCACGCCTGCGAGCTCGTCAACCGCTACATCGAGGGTGTACGCATTGGTCGCATCGAGCACGTTGTCTTCGAATTTGGTTTGTAGCGCGGCGAGCTCCTCTTGTATCGCCGCGTAGCGATCACGGGCTGCGCCTTCGAGTTCGACGCCGCTCAAACGAAAATCGCGAAGCTCGTGCTTGAGAAGCGCGCGCTGCTCATCGGTCAAGTTCACGCTGTGTTCGTCGAGCGCTTTGTACCGCTCGAACAAGCCGCGATTGAGCCCCAGCTCGGTGTAGAACTGCGTAACTTTGGGTTGCGCTTCGTTGTGCGCATCACGCAGCGCCGGGCTGCTGATCACGGCGTTGAGATGCACCACCACGCCCCACGCCCGACCGAGCTGTTCGTTGGCATCTTGCAGTGGCTCAACCACGCTCGCCCAGGTAACCGATTCGGCTTGGCTCACGGTCGCGACAACCGCTTTGGCGCGCGCAATCAGCTCATCAATCGCTGGGTTCACATGCTCGGGAAGCACTTCGGAAAAACGGGGAAGGTTCGAGAAATCAAGGAGTGGATTCACGGTGGGGCTTTCGGGCTAAAACTTAGTTACGGGTTTGGAGCGCATGGCGTAGCGGGCAAGGACTCAGTCGCGAGCAAGAACTTTTTTTGACGCAGATTACGCAGATGCCGCTGATTTACGCAGACTATTTGATTGTCGTTCTCAGTGTCTCTTCAATTCACTACGGCTAATCAGCGTTCATCTGCGTAATCTGCGTAATCTGCGTCAAAAAAATCCTACGTCATCACGGAATCAATTTGGAATGCGCGCCGCTAGCGGCATTCAACGCTTCGACATCGCTCGGGCTCGTCAAGTTGCACCAGAGTGCTTCGCAGAGTTGCCCGGTCGCGCGACCGCTATCGACCAAGCGCTGGTAATGCGGTAGCAGTCGATAGCGTTGACCACGCGGCAGAGCTTGGCAAACCGCGGTGCTGAGCACGCCGATGTTGGCGAGCGTCAGTCGTGGTTGGCCGCTGTGCAATTTTGACAACATGGGTACAGGGTTTGGGGCTTCAAGCGCAAATTCACCCCCGGGCTGACCCGGAATGGGCTGCACCATCACAAAATGCGCGTCCGATTGGCCTGCCGCGATCGACGTGATCGCGGGGCGCAGATGTCCGTAATCGAATTCGCTAAAGATGTCCGCGCTCACGATGATCGTGGCCGCGCCCACGAAATGCGGGCTGGCGGTGGCGATACCGCCGCCCGATTCGAGTGCTTCTGGCTCGTGCGAAAAGATCACTTCACAGCCAAAAGTTTCACCTTGTTCGACGGCCGCGACGATTTGCTCAGCGAGATAGCTCACGTTAATCACAATACGCCGAACGCCCAGCGCGGCGAGCTTTTCAATGTGATGCGCGATGAGCGTTTTGCCGCGAATGTTGATTAACGGTTTCGGGCATAGGTCTGTGAGGGGACGCATCCGTTCGCCGCGGCCTGCGGCCAAAATCATGGCCGTATTGATATCTATCGATTTCGCGTTGTACCCCATAGTTATTATGGCGTTTCGATCAAAAGGTGTAACCAGATTCGGATGCCTTGCCTTCGATCCGATCAAACAAGCGAAGCAGCGGCGCAAATGCTGAGTAGCGAGCGCCCACATGCCGTGCGTAGGCCACAAATCGTGGCGTATCGGCCAAGTAACGGGGCTTCCCGTCGCGGTAATTGATCCGCGCAAAAATGCCCATCACCTTGAGATGGCGCTGCAAACCCATCCATTCAAACTCTCGGTAAAACTCCGAAAAATCATCGCGCACCGGCAGCCCGGCTTTTCGAGCGCCTTCCCAGTAGCGCACAACCCAATCGATCACCAAAGGCTCGGGCCATGAAATAAACGCGTCTCGCATGAGCGCTGCAATGTCATACGCAATCGGCCCGATGACGGCATCTTGAAAATCGATTACGCCCGGGTTGCCCTCGGTCATGGTCATCAAATTGCGCGGCATGTAGTCGCGATGCACGAGCACCGTGGGCTGCGCCAAAGCGCTTGAAATCAAAAGCGCGTAGCAGCGCTCTAAGGCATTTTTTTCGTCGTTTGAAAGCTCAAGCGCGAGATGCCGACCCAAATACCATTCGGGAAACAAATCCACATCGCGGCGCAAGAGCGCTGCGTCGTAGCGACCCAGCGGCGAAGCGGCGGTGAGCGGGTCGATGCGCTGGAGTTTCACGAGCGAATCGATCGCATCGCAAAACATCGCGTTGATCGTTGTCGCCTTGGTTGGATCGCCGCTGGGCAGCGCCTCGAACGTTTGCAAATAGGTGTTGCGGCCCAAATCGTCGAGCAGCAAAAAACCGCGCTCAACGTCTTGTGCGTGCAGCTTCGGCACATGAATGCCGCCGCCTTGCAACAGCTGCAAGACGTTGATAAACGGCCGCACGTTTTCCTGCGGCGGCGGCGCGTCCATCACGATGGCACTTTTTCCATCTGCATCGGTCACACGAAAGTAGCGACGGAAACTGGCGTCGACCGAGGCCACGGCGATGCTGCTGAAACGCCCTTTTGAAGCGGTGTTGAGCCAAGCGATGGCGGCGTCGAGTCGGGCGTCGGCGCCCGGTGCGGCTATGTCAATTCGGTGCATGAATCAGGTCGAAAACGGAGAGGAAACACAAAAGCGTGGCGGACGACGATGCGCTGAACCGACACACCGGTAAATCGCAGCGCAACCGTCGCAACACGGCCCCACAACGACACAAGTTTTCGTTCCCGACGACAACGGCAACCCATGGGTGGGTCGGCTAAACTCCTTATTTTATCCAGCGCCCGTCGGGAATTGCCCCGGCGGCAGACGACTCAGTCAAAGCTTTGAAACGACGCCTTCTTTTCACTCTGGTCAGCGCCTGTTGCGCGCCTCCGCTTCTGGCGCAGGGTGCATGCTGTACGCCGTCGGCGCAGGCTTCGCTCTCGTCTGTCTCGTCGGTGTCGTCAGTGTCCTCACCCGCGTCGGCTCGGCAGAGTGCTTGCGTAGACCCTGCCGCTGCGTTCGTCTCTGGCGCGGGAAACGCTTCGGCCTCTGAGGTGTCGCCGCTACGTTTGCTTCGCGCCCCGGCTGGCAAGGAGCGCTCAGAGGTTACCTCGAAAGAAGCGTTTGGCGTTCAGGATCAATTTCTGGAGGCTGTGGGCTCGGTCAAAATGGTGAGCCCATCGCGCGAAGTGCTCGCCGATTGGATGCGCTACGAAGTGCCGATTGACACGATTCGCGCCAAAGGATCGGTGTCGATCCGATCATGGCAAGATTTGATCGCGGGGCCCGAGCTCGAATATCGGCGCGATACGGAAACCGGTTTTATGAAGTCCCCCAATTTCGAATTGGGGCTCTACAAAGGCCGTGGCAGCGCCGAGGAGCTGCTCTTTACTGGCCCGGAT
>JAAFHR010000314.1 GCA_013298455.1 Betaproteobacteria bacterium
CCGCCAACCGCCGCGCCGAATGCGACACCCTGATCATTGGACGGGGCGGCGGCAGCTTGGAGGATTTGTGGGCGTTTAACGATGAAGCGCTGGTACGTGCGGTTGCCGCAAGTCGCATTCCCATCGTGAGCGCGGTCGGTCACGAAACCGATTTCACACTGTGCGACTTCGCGGCTGATTTACGGGCGCCAACGCCAAGCGCCGCAGCCGCTGCGGTAACGCCTGATCGTCACCACGCCACGCGGCGACTAGTTTCAAGCAGCAGCGCACTGACCGACGCAATACATCGCTGCACCGAGCGTTTGGCGCAACGCCTAGATCGCGCGGCCGACGCGGTGAGTGGAACCGGTGCACTCATAGCACCGTGGCGCGAGCGTTTGCTCGGACTCCAAGCGCGGATGAATCGCGCGGCGGATTCGTTGGTGCCACGGCGAAGCGCGCGGGTGGCACAGCTTTCTAACCGGCTGCTTCGCTCGACCAGCGTTCCGCAAACTCAGCGAACGAGGCTCGTTCGCGTGGGCGAGCGAATGGTAGACGCCATGCAGCGCACGACGCTCGAACACAAGCACAGCCTGCAGCGCACCAGCATTGTCCTCGAAGCCCTCAGCCCAGATCGCGTCATTGAGCGCGGCTTTGCCATTTTGCTCACCGAGGATGGGCGCACCATCACGGAGCCGCAACAGACTTCCGTCGGCGCAACCATTCGAGCCCGCACTCGGGGTGGCGAAATTTCAGCGCAGGTGCTGAGCACGAACAGCGCCACACCGCTAGATCGCTAGCCGTAACGATGCACGCCACACTGAACCACGAGGACCCAGCCATTGTCACGCGAGCGGCCATCGCATTACTGAACACCGCTCATGCGTGGAGCGCCGAGGAATACACGCGCGCCGTTGATGCGGCGGGGGCCGTCAACGATCTGGCAACGGTTGATCAACTCGTTGAGCACGCCGAGCGCTTCGGAAAACTCAATCCGCACATGTTGTTTCTGGCTGCTCACGAATCAAGAAATCACGCGCAACACGCTATGGCCGCAGCGCGTTTCAGCCTTGCCGCGTCGCTTGATCCCGCCACGCCCGAACTCCCCTACGAAGCCGGAATGTCGTGGGTTTCAGCCAACAATGCCTTGGCGGCTATCGCGTGCTTTCAGGAGGCGCTGCGGATCTCACCCGAGCTCGGCGCGGCAGCCTTCAACGTTGCCACGCTATCGAACAATCTTCGACAGTTTGAACAAGCGTTGAAGGCGCTCGATGCGTGTGTCCTTTCCGACGATTTGCAATGGATGGGGTTGTTCGAGCGAGGTCGAGCGCTGGCGGGCATCGGTCGTTTTGCTGAGGCCTGCGACGCCTTTGCTTCCTGTGAAACACTGAATCCCGCTGCACCGGGGCTCATCTCAAACCTCAGCAAAGCGCTCCACAGTGCGAAACGCCCGGACGACGCCCTGGCCTACGCGCTGCGCTGGCAAACGGCAGAACCCAACGTGGCCGAAGCAGCGGTCGGTCGGTTGCCGATCCTGTTGCAGAACGTCGCGTGGGACGCGCTCAACGCAGACTTACCTGCGCTGCACAGGGCGATGCAGAGCCCACCCGGGCAGGGCATTGAATCGCTAGCGCTGATGTGGAAGTTTGACGATCCGGCGGCTTTGCTTCGCATCGCAGAAGCTCGCTTCGCAGCCCTGCAGCCGCTGCAGATCAAACAACTGCCCGCGCTGGCAACCGCCCGTGACAAGAAAATAAAAGTCGGCGTTTTGAGCGCAGATTTAAGCGAGCACCCGGTTGGGCGAACCACGGCAGCGCTCTGGGAAAACCTCGATCGAGATCGGATCGAGCTCGTTGCTTATTCCTGGACACCAGAGCAGTCAAGCGCGATCAAGCGGCGCTTGGATCGCGCGTTTGACCGAGTGGTGAACATTCACGATCTGCTCGACGTTGAAGCAGCACAACGCATTCATGACGACGGCGTAGATGTGTTGATCGATGCGATGGGCATGACCACCAACGAGCGGCACGCGATCTTACTGGCCCGGCCCGCGCTCGTGAACGTTGGTTTTTGGGGCTACCCAGGCACAACAGGCGGAGTCTGCGATTACCTGATCGCCGACCGCATCCTCATTCCGGGTTCGAGCGCTGAGAAGCACTACAGCGAAGCCGTGGTGAGGATGCCGCACACCTACGCGTCAACGGCAAGCTACCCGGACGCAATCCCAACGATGTCCCGAGCAGAGGCCGGACTCCCTGACGGGGCGCTGGTGCTGGCATCGTTTAACCACATCGGAAAGCTCACGCCAGAATGCTTCGAGGCGTGGCTCCACATCCTAAAAGGCAGTGCTGGCGCGGTGCTGTGGCTGCCCGACACCACTACAGCAGCCAAGCAGCGGCTAGCGACGTTTGCGAGCGCACGCGGCGTCAATTCAGAGCGGCTGCTTTGGTATCCCGGTGGGCTCCCTGAAGCCCGTTACTTGGCGCGGATCGCCTGCGCAGACATCGCACTCGATTGCTTTCCCTACGGCGGACACAGCACCAGCTGCGACATCTTGCACATGGGCGTGCCGCTGATTGCCCGGACGGGCGAGAGTTTCGCGAGCCGGGCCAGCAGCAGCATCCTCACTGCGGCGGGGCTCGGCGATCTAGCTTGCCGCGATTGGGAGCGCTACCAAGCACTGGCATTACGTCTTGCCAACGAACCCGCGATCCTCCGGGAAACGCGGCGAAGAGCGCAAGCTGCTCGCACGAGCGCCCTCTTCGATCAACGACGCTATGCAGCCTCGCTTAGCGACGCGCTCGTGCGAATCGGGGAGCGCGCTCGACAGCGCCTGCGTCCCGAAGCGTTCAGTGTCTGACCTTTCGTGCTGTACTCGAGGCCCGTTCGCGTTGGTTTCGACTACGGCGTCATGTTCATCCCGCAGGATTCATTGAGGTAGCGTCGCACCAGCGACCAGGTGTTTCTCGGCGCACCGACAGCGGTTGCACTGGCGACCATCGCGTTGCCGCGCAGCCCAAGCGCGGCGCGAAGCAAAATCAAGCCATCAGTCGTTGCGAGCGCCTTGCCGTCGCCGTCGATGTCAAACGCAATCGCCGCGTTTGCTGGCGTTGCTGGTGCCACGAGCTGCGAATCAATCGCGTCACTGATCAATTGCGATTGGGTTCGCTCGGCGCATGAATCTAGCGTCATGCCTTGTTTGAGCGAAGCAGCGTCAAGTCCCATCATCCGCCGCAAAATGAGCAAGCCATCATTGCCGTCAAACGAGTCGTTGCTATCGATATCTAAATTGCAGGTGAGCCCTGCGATGTAAGTGCCGCAAGTGGAGAGCTGCAGCGCGTAAGGGCCAACATTTTCTTGCGTCGCGCTCCAAGCGGTGACGTCGATGTAGAACGTGCCAGAGCTGGGCAATTCGAAATTTTGAATGAGCGAGTTGCGCACCACGCCCGCACTGATGTCGTCGTTTTCGATCAATATGTTTTTGTTCGCATCGAGCAGATAAAGGTACGTGTCGAGCACTGGCGCGCTCTGCGTGGCGTTGAGCGCAAGGCTCACGCGCTGCCCAGCGCTCCCCGTGAAGCTGTAGCGCACGGTGTTAAACGCCGCGCCGCGCACGCCACCACGGCAGTACGTCGTTGACGGTGCGCCGAGGCTGCCTGTTGCGGTGTCACCAATGGCAATCGGAATCACGTTGTCACAGTCAACCTCTGTGATGGTGATCGGGACCACCGCTGGCGCAACGGCAGTGCCCCCTCCGGTGACGCCAGTGATCGCAACGCTGAACTCACGACCGCCCTGCTCGCCCGGGCGGTAAATGATGGGGATGTTGACGAGCTTGTCCGTGACATCACCCACCGCCCAATTGACGATGCTGGAGGGCGGCGCGGTGAAGTCAGCTCCGGAGAGCGCGGTGCCATCAACGAATGTGACGGTCGCCGATGCAGCCTGTCCTGCCGCGCCAATTCGGGTTAATCGTAAGCTCGCGGCGCCGTCGTTTTCACGCAACACGATGGGGCCTGTGCCCCAGCCCACTTGCGGCAGCGCGGAGGGTGACACCGCTTGCAACGAGCGATAGATATCGAGTAAACCCGAGCCACAATTCGCGGTCGTGCAATTGCTACCCGATGGAAAGGCACGCGCCCCGGCACGAAGCCCCAATACCGTTTGACTCAAGGTGAGCGTAGGGACCGCCGCTTGCAACAGCGCCGCCGCCGCCGTCACGTGAGGGGCTGCCATTGACGTGCCACTTTTGAAGCATGCGCCGCTGGTGGTGCCGCCCACAGAGAAGATATTGGCGCCCGGCGCGGTGATGGTGACGCCGCGGCCGAAGTTACTAAACCACGCTAGTTTTCCTTCAATTGTCGACGCGGCCACAGCAAGCACGCCACGACAGTTCGCTGGCGCCGAGCCCGCCACATCGCCTGATTCGTTACCAGCAGCCACCACTGAGAGCGTGCCGACTGCGCGCATGGCATCAATCGCACTTTGATAGGCGCTGCCGCAGGCGCC
>JAAFHR010000315.1 GCA_013298455.1 Betaproteobacteria bacterium
CGCCACGCAATTGGGTGGTGGCTGTGGTGACTCCAAACACGCCTGCTGCAAACGCAGGCGTGAAGCGCGGCGACAAGCTCTTGCAGATTAACGGGCTCGATTTCGTCAACGGCACCAGCACGTCAACGTTCAACGCTGCCCTGTTCCCATCGGTCGTGGGCACGGTGACAAGTTTTGCATTCCAACCCGCTGACGGCTCGCCAACCCGTAACGTCTCGCTCGCCGCACAATCGCTGCAAACGCAAAGCGTGCCGATTGCGTCGATCATCAACACGCCCACGGGTCGCGTTGGCTACTTTGCGCTCACCACGTTTAACGCGTTTACTGTCGAGCAGGACATCATCAATGCCGTCACCGGACTGCGAAACGGCGGCGTCACCGACTTGGTGGTCGACATGCGCTACAACGGCGGCGGATTCATCTACATCTCGGCGCAGCTCGCGTACATGGTGGCAGGAGCAACCAAGAGCGCGGGCAAAGTCTACGCGGGTCTGCGCCCCAACGATAAGGACACCTCCGACGACTACCCGTTCTACAGCACCACCTCTGGGCGCGGCGGCACGCTGCCGAACCAGCCGTTGCCTACATTGAATTTGAACCGCGTCTACGTGCTCACGGGCAGCGGAAGCTGCTCAGCCACCGAATCGTTCATCAATGGTCTCAAGGGCATCGACGTCGATGTGATTTTGGTGGGTGAAACGTCCTGCGGCAAACCGTATGGCTTTTCACGCGAAGACAACTGCGGCAATAGCTACTACACGATCCAATTCACCAGCGTGAACCAAAAAGGCGAAGGCGATTACATCAACGGCTTCGCGCCGAGATGTGTGGTGGCTGACGACCTGACCCAGGATTTGGGTTCGCCGCAAGAAAAACGTTTAGCTGCGGCGCTTAGCTACCGAAACACTGGCGTTTGTCCTGCCGTCTCGGGAAACAACCAGAAGCGCGCGCCAGCCGCATTGGAAACCGGACCGCTCGCTGAGGCGATGCGCGCACGTTCGGCGCTCCGAAGCATGGCTTTAAGCACACCAACCAATCGCTTAGAGGGCACCTTGGGGCAAGCAGTCTCAGCCCTCAAGCCCCTAGTGCCAGTGGAATATTTTGTCGACTAGCTCGCTCGGCCGAGACTACAAGCTCGGCCAAACGTGTCTCTCCCAAAGCGACTCCCTAAGCTGCGAGCGAAACGCGCCAAAGTGACCGACCCGCGCCACGCCCAACTCGTTGGGCGTGAAGCGCTTGGCGGTTAGCGATTGGCTTGAATAGATACTCTTTAGCGATTCGATATTTTCAAACGACATCATCTCGTCATCGGTAAACGAAATACAGTGAATCGGCACGCTGACATCGCGCGCTGCTGCACGATACTTGGGTGGCAACACGCCCACCGCGTATTCCCGATTTAGGCACCACGCACGCCACTGCCAAAACACCCCACGCGGTAAGTCCCCCACAATCCCCAGACGCCCGCCCGGCCAATAGCCAAAGAGCGGCGTCAGCAACGGTCCCAGCACAAACCAGAACACCCAACTTTTTCGCTTCGTCGGCGCGGCGTTTTCACGCCAGTAGCCCGCCCCTGCCGCGAGGTAGCTCACACGGGTGACGCGCTTCGCCACAGCGGACTCAACGGCCGCTAACGTGAACCCAAAGGTCTGTCCGCCCAAGCTGTGCCCGAGCCAGCTGATCGGCAGGTCGTCGGTGATTGCAGCCAAATGGCTGAGCGCTGCCGCGCTGTCGATCTCGGCCCACGTCATCACGTCAGCGGCGAGCCCCCTGAGCGAGCCGCGCCGTGACTCACCCATGCCCCGGTAATCAAAGGTCATCGCCACGCAGCCCTTTTCTGCTAGCCACTCGCAGAAGGCCTGATAAAAACGCTGCGGCACACCCATCGCACACACCACAATCACCGCCTTGCTCGGCGCGCCGGTCGGTTCGTAGAGCGTAGCGGCTATCTCATAGCCGTCCCCAGTTTTGATCAAAATCTTTTTCATCGCCTGAGCGTAGTTTCGCGGGATAGAGACTTAACTTCAAACAACGAACCCGCGCGGCGCAACTGGGCATCGCAATGCGCTAGCCTTCAAGCTCACGCATTTGCCTTTGCTTCAACCATGACGACCTATCCTCACTTGCTAGCGCCCCTTGATTTGGGTTTCACAACGCTCAAAAATCGCGTGATGATGGGCTCGATGCACACCGGGCTTGAAGACAAAAGCGAGCATTTTCCGCGCCTCGCAGCGTATTTCGCTGAGCGGGCTCGCGGCGATGTTGCTCTCATGGTTACCGGTGGTTACGCGCCCAACATTGAGGGCTGGCTCTCGCCATTTGGCTCACGACTAGCCTCGTCTGGCGCAGCGAAAAAACATCGGCAGGTCACCGATGCCGTTCACGCCGAGGGCGGCAAGATTGCGCTGCAAATTCTGCATTCGGGTCGCTACGGCCACACGCCGCTCTCAGTCGCGCCTTCCAAGCTCAAATCCCCCATCACCTCGTTTACCCCGCGTGAGTTGTCGGTTCGTGGCATCGAGCGGCAGATTCGTTGCTTCGTGCGCTGCGCCGTGCTGGCTCGTGAGGGCGGCTACGACGGCGTTGAAATCATGGGCTCCGAGGGCTATTTCATCAATGAGTTTTTAACAACGTACACCAATCGCCGCACCGACGAATGGGGCGGCAGCTACGAAAACCGGATGCGCTTGCCGGTGGAGATCGTTCGCCGCGTTCGTGAAGCCGTGGGCAAAGACTTCATCATCATCTATCGCCTCTCGCTGATCGATTTAGTGCCCGGCGGCAGCAATTGGGACGAAGTCGTGCAGCTCGCCAAAGCCATTGAAAAAGCGGGGGCAACGCTGATCAACACCGGTATCGGCTGGCATGAAGCGCGTGTTCCCACCATCGCAACGAGCGTGCCCCGCGCCGCTTGGACGTGGCTCACCAAAAAGCTCAAGCCTGAGCTCACGATTCCGGTGATCACATCGAATCGAATCAACGTGCCCGAAGTGGCAGAACAAGTGCTTGCCGATGGTTGCGCTGACATGGTGTCGATGGCGCGGCCCTTTTTGGCGGATCCCGATTTTGTGAAGAAAGCCGCGACGAATCGGCGCAGCGAAATCAATGTCTGTATTGGCTGCAACCAAGCCTGTTTGGATCACGTTTTTGCACAGAAGATGTCGTCGTGCCTCGTCAATCCGAGAGCGTGCAACGAGACCGAACTTAACTACATCCCCACGAAAAAGCGTCGCAAATTCGCCGTGGTGGGCGCGGGCGCAGCGGGCATCGCCACCGCTACCGTTTTGGGCGAACGTGGTCACGAAGTGCACCTCTACGACTCAGCCGACAAAATCGGCGGCCAACTTAACATGGCGGCGAGCATTCCAGGAAAAGAGGAATTCCACGAAATGCTCAAGTATTTCGACGCAAAGATCAAAGCGACCGGCGTGACGGTGCATCTCAACACACGTGCCAACGTTGAAACACTCAGAGCGGGCGGTTTTGAAGAGGTGTTCCTCGCGTCAGGCGTGACCCCTCGCAGCCCGAAGATTCAAGGACAGGAACACCCGAAAGTGCTCTCCTACATCGACGTGCTCCATCACAAAAAACCCGTTGGCGATCAGGTCGTCATTATTGGCGCTGGCGGCATCGGCTTTGACGTCGCGGAATTTTTGGTCAAAGGCGAGCATTCGCCCACGCTCAATTTGCCCGAGTGGCTGGCTGAGTGGGGCGTTGTCGACCCATCGGTCGCACCCGGCGGCGTGGTCAAACCCAAACCCACTGCCCCGGCAAGAAAAGTCACCTTGCTGCAGCGCAAACCCGGCAAACCTGGCGCGGGGCTCGGCAAAACCACGGGCTGGATTCACCGCGCGGAGCTCAAATCCAGAAACGTTGAAATGCTCGGCGGCGTCAACTACGAAAAAATCGGCGACGAAGGGCTCTACATCACGTTCGGCGAAAAACGCGAAAACGGCACGTGGCTCCCGGCCGACAACATCGTGCTCTGCACCGGCCAAGAACCGCTTCGTGAGCTCGAACAACCGCTTCGAGACGCTGGCATGAAGGTTACGCTCCTAGGCGGCGCGGACGTTGCCGGCGAACTCGACGCCAAACGCGCCATCAACCAAGGCTCTCGGGCGGCGGCCGCCGTCGCCTAGCTCAAGGTTGCGCGCGAGCGACAATCCCGCAATTCAAACGCAGCGCACCGTGGCGCAAACTGGCAAGTTCAGCCGCGAAGCCCTACTATTGGGCACTTACGGCTACCCAAATGACGAATAAGGAGGACTTATGAAAACAACCTACTCACTAGCGCTGGCAGCGCTCTCAGCGGCGGTGCTTACAGCCTGCGGCGGCGGCGGCGATGTCGCCTCAGGCCCCACAATTGATTTAACGACGGCGCGCGGCACGATCGTGGCCAATTCGCCCGCAGTGCTCGCGTCGTTCCCCACCGCAGCCGATTACACCGCGGTGCTCTCCGCGTCGGCGACTGGTCGTGGTTTGCTCGGT
>JAAFHR010000316.1 GCA_013298455.1 Betaproteobacteria bacterium
ATCACGATGGCTTTGTCAGCCATATCGAACTCGTGCTTACCGAGATCGCGCTGCAACCAATCATCGGCAAATAAGCCGTACAGTGTGGCGGCATTGACGATTTGGCCGCGCTTTCGAAACGCTTCGAGCCGCTCAATCTGCGCAGTGATTAAGCGAAGTAAATACGGCCGCTCAGCGAGCTCGCGCAGATTGTGAACTTCGGAGATCAGCTCGAATGCGCGATCCGCCTGACGCTCGCCCAGCGCATGGGTGAAGAAGCGACGAATGGCATCTTCGGTGAAGGGGAGCAGCGTGAAGGATTCCACATCCTGCTGATCCATGTTGCCGCGATGGGCTTGCAGCAAAAACGCGTTTTCAGCAGTGATGTTGGGGAAGTAGTGAGTGCGGCACGAGATGATGGCTTTGCCCGCTTTGTCGCGAACGGCCTTGCGCAGCTTTTTCTTACCGACTTTGTCGGGGCCTGATTCGATCAAAGTTTCTGCGCGTGGCGGCAGCACCCGCAGCAGCTCGGCGATGAGGGCGCGGGTGCCTTCGTCTTTCAGATGCACGGCGAGCTCATCTAAGCCATCGAAAATCACAATCGCACCTTGCTTTCGCACCCAATCCAACACCGTTTCCACGGTGATGTGTTTGGGTTCGTTGTAATCCGAGCGAAGCGAATTGGCGATGATGGTGTCGAGCGTGAGCAATCGATTGGCAGCGGCATCTGCGGCGCTGGCTTTCAGATCAATGTAGATCGCTCGCGGCGCGGTTTTGTCGGCCTTTAGGGTCGTTTGGAGCATGCGGCAGAGATAGGTTTTGCCCATGCCCAATTCACCAAGCACCGCAAACCAGCGGCTGGTGGTGGGGCGAGTTGCCCAGTTTTTCAGGTGCTCGAGCGCGGCCACGTTGCCCTTTGGGTCGGGGGCGTCGGCCATACTTGCAGCCGAGGGCACGCTGTCTCTCGGGGGCGCTTGCATCGGTAATGCGTCGCCTCGGCCAGAGCGAGTGAGCGCGTTAATGCCAGCTAGCTGCGAAGTGTCGTATTGACTTTCTGGGTAGTCTTTGTGCTCAGACAAACAAAGCTCGGGTTCCGCCTTCGCTATGTCGATGGATGCCGCTCTACTTCCATTGGGCGTTGACGAATTTGAGCGTGGTTTACGTGTCCCATTGTTGCTTGGCGCAGGCGGCGATGACGCGGGTTTCAGCAGGATGCGCTTCAACTCGGCGACAACTCTGTCACAAACTTCGTCTCGTTGCCGCTCATTCGCGTCTTCAAAGCTGCGCCGATCTGGCTCGTTCGGAGCGACCCAGCCGATGAGCTGAAACGCTTCGTGGCCGACAACTTGATGAATCTTGCCGACTGGCTCTGCGGTCAAACGAACAGCAATGGCATCACGCGCGTCCGCGTCGAGGTTTTGCAGCTTGCGCGGGTCAAAGCGAGGTAGCTCATATTCGCGTATGTACTTGCTAGCCAAGAGATCGCGTGAAAACAGCAGGATGCCGACCGTGCAGTCGTCAATCGCTCGCTTCATCGTTTCATGCGGCAAGTTTTGATTGAGGTCTTTACGATGCCACCACAGGCTGTTTTCCCACGAGCGCACTCGTTCATCCGGATCGGAGCGAAGCGTAACTTTCAAGCGATCAATAAATGCCGCGACCAACGCGGCATCGGTGTCGGCATTGCTGATAAAAATTTTCTTGATCGGTAGCGCTGCGCGTTGCTCAGCGTAGTCCGCGATCAGGTAATGCGGGTTGGTCGGCAAGGTCAAATTGCCGGCCGTTGCATCGTCACCGACGAAGCTAACAACCATCGCGGCCGCTGTCGCTTGTTTACTGCCGGAGACTTCAATGTTGAATGTTTCACCGTTTTCGAGCGCGACCGCCGCTACGCGCTGGCGGAATTTGGTGAATACGTTTTTCGGATTAGCCGGACGGCCATCTGCTGGAAACACGGCATCAAGCACGGCTTGGTAGCGCAACCGACCGTCTGGCGATGCTTTGAGCAGCTTCACCAACACAGCGCAGCGCTTTTGATCCTCAGGCGAGAGCTGTTGAGCTTTGACCACGCGCTCAAGCGCGGCGATGGCTGGCAACGATTTCAATTCCATGGTCTGACCCTTTACATGTTGATGAAAAGCTGACTTCAGGAATTATAAGCACGATTGAAGAATTATTGAATGGAAAATTTCGCAGTGACATTTTGAGTGTGATGACAAGCATCAAAGTGCATTGCCAGAACGACAAGAACTTCACGGAAGCACAGTTTTGCGGCGCTTTGCATCATTTTCAACGTTTGATGCTAAAGTCATGTTTTCTTCATTCCATAAAGCCAACCAATGCGAACTACCGTCAATCTGTCGCCCGCCGCACTGGAAACAGCCCGTCGTTACGCAGCCGCGCGCTCGGTCAATTTGGGTCAGGCAGTGTCTGATTTGATCGAGCAGGCGGATCGCAACGTGCTCTCGATGCGCGCGAAAAATGGCGTGTGGGTCGCCGATTTGCCGCCGGGCACGAAAACGGTCACCGATGCCGATGTTGAGGCACTGCTGGCGCAGGATTAGCCGCTGTGTATTTGCTCGACGCGAACGTGTTGATTGCGCTGCTGTGGCCTGCCCATTCTCATCACGAACGGGCACTCCATTGGTTCACAAGCGTTCGCGCCGACGGCTGGTGCACTTGCGCACTCACACAAGCGGCGTTTGTTCGCGTGGTGTCGCAGGCCGCATTTCACACGCCCGTTGTGTCAGTGGGCGAAGCGGCAGGCTTACTGACGCGAAACATGGCGGCGACTGATCACCGCTTTCTGCCGGTGAACGTCGGTCTGGTGGACGTTTTGGCGCACTGTACGGGCGGCGTGGTGGGGCATCGACAGATTACCGACGCTTGGCTCGTCACGCTGGCGAGCAAGCATGGCGCACGGCTAGCCACATTTGATGCAAGACTGCATTCGTTGCTGGCCACGAGCAGTGAGCGAGAGCGCGACGTGCTGTTGATTTAATGCGGCGTCGGTGCACGCTGAGCACTTTGTCGGCCGCTCGCGCAGCTATGCCAACGAAGCAAACACCTCAAAGTACGTCGGAAACGTTTTGTTGACACACTTCGGATCGATGATTCGAACGGGCACGCCGTGTTTGCCGAGACTTGCCAGCGAGAAACACATCGCGATTCGGTGATCGTCGTAGGTGTCAATTGCGGCGTTGGCGTTGAGCTTGGCAACCGGCGTGACCGCGATGTAGTCTGCGCCCTCTTCGACGATTGCGCCAAGTTTTCGTAGCTCGGTGGCCATCGCGGCGATGCGATCCGTTTCTTTGACGCGCCAGCTTGCGATGTTGGTCAAGCGCGTCGTCCCCTCAGCAAACAGCGCAGCGACGGCGAGCGTCATTGCGGCGTCTGGGATGTGATTCATGTCCGCTTGAATCGCCCGCAACACACCATTTTGCGGGGCTTTCGCGATGATGGCGTTATCTTCATATTCGATCTGTGCGCCCATTTGCGCCATCGCGTCAGCGAATTTCACATCGCCTTGCAGCGCATTCTTTCCGACGCCAACCACGCGAATCGGACCGCTACCAATTGCCGCAGCAGCGATGAAATAGGAGGCGCTCGATGCATCGCCCTCGACCCAGTAGTTGCCGGGTGAAACGTAGTTCATCGCGGGCACATGAAAGCGCTGCCAGCCCTCGCGTTCAACGATCACGCCAAATTGCGCCATGATGGCGAGCGTAATTTCGATATACGGTTTGCTGATGAGTTCGCCGACCACTTCAATCGTGGCGCGCTGACCCGTGCGCGCCGTTACGAGCGGCAGCGCCATCAAAAGCCCAGTCAAAAACTGCGAGGACACATCGCCACGAATCGCAATCGGTCGGGTGATATCGATGCGACCGGGCCTGATGGTGAGCGGCGGAAAACCCGGCGTTCCGGTGAACTCAACATGAGCGCCAATAGCCGAGAGCGCATCGACCAAATCCCCAATCGGTCGCTCGCGCATTCGCGGCACACCGTCGACTCGGTAACTGGCGTTCGTCTCGGCTGCGAGGGCCAACGTGGCAACCAGCGAGCGCGCCGCAGTGCCCGCATTGCCAACAAAAATATCGGCGTCGTGACCAGTGAAACGTCCCGCGCAACCCGTGACCGCAATGTCGCCAGTCGCCGAAAGATCGCTGCACGACACACCCAGCTTCGCCAGCGCGGCGCGCATTACTCGTGTGTCGTCTGAGTCGAGCAAACCGCTGAGCTGAGTCGTGCCGCTCGCGAGCGCCGCCAACAGTAGCGCCCGATTCGAAATGCTCTTTGAGCCCGGCAGCACCACCGTGCCGCTCACCCGCACGCGCGGCGCTAAATCAATGAATTCCATGCGCCAATTCTAGGCGAGCTAGTTTGACCTGCCCCCCTCCCACCGTACCAACCATTCCTCCGAAGGAGTCAGTACTTTTGGAGAATAGCGGGTATGAGAAAGAGCAAATACAGCGAAGAGCAAATCATTGGCTTCTTGAAGCAGGTGG
>JAAFHR010000317.1 GCA_013298455.1 Betaproteobacteria bacterium
ATGCGAGCAAGCGGCGGCGATCCGCAGCGATGAGCGTAGCGATATCGATCACCGAGCGTTCGGCGGTTTCGGCTGACACGCTGATACCTTCGAGAAAGAAGCTCACCCACGATTCCCAATCGCCTTGGGTTCGGATGCCATCCAGCAAACGGTAATACTCGAATTGGTGCTGCTTCAAGTAGCCGCTCAAAAACAGCAGCGGCTCAGGTAACAAGCCCCACGATTCCATGAGCGCAGAAATCAGCAATCGCCCGATGCGGCCGTTGCCATCGAGAAACGGGTGAATCGTTTCGAATTGCGCGTGAATCAGCGCGATGTTGACGAGGCGCGGCAAAGGATGCGCGGGCGCATGGATGAACGATTCCAGCGCGCTGAGCAAGGTGGCGATTTCGTGCGCGGGGGGCGGCACGAATACGGCGTTGCCGGGACGGGTTCCGCCGATCCAGTTTTGCGATTGCCGCAGCTGACCGGGCTGCTTTCCTGCGCCGCGAACACCATTGAGTAACTCGCGGTGGGCATCGCAGAGCAAGCGAGTGCAGATCGGCAAGCCGTTGGGATCAGCGAGCTGCGCCCGAACCAAGCGAAACGCCCGTAAGTAATTGGTGACCTCTTCAACGTCGTCATGGTTCGACACGACGAAGCCGGCTTCGTCATCAAATAGATCGGTCAGCGTGGCTTGAGTACCCTCGATCTGTGAGGTGAGGAGCGCTTCTTTACGGATCGCACCATAGAGCAGCCATTCGACCGACGGCACCAGCCCAGCCACACCGGCAAGCCGAGCGATGGCATGCTCCGCTGAACCGTTTTGGGATTCGTAGGCAGCGGGCGAGAGCGCTGGCTGAGACGGAGGCAGTGCGTTGGGTATGAACGCCTTGACCGCTTCGCCGACGATGGTGGTTTGCTGGTAATGGCCGGTAATTCGCTGCATGGTGTTTCTTTAATTTGCTCGTTTATTTTAACGATAATTTAAATAAAAGTAGTTAAATTAAAGAAATTTGTATTACGGTCATGCTGTTTGCGACGCGCCAAAACAAAAAGCCCCTCACGGGGCAATTTGTTTTTTGTTGGTGGACCCGGCGGGAATTGAACCCGCGTCCGAAAGCCATTTGTGGTCAGGACTACATGCTTAGCTCACTGATTTGATCTTGTCGATGACACGAGCGTGAGCCCTCTTGCCGCCAACCAGTCCACTTGATTTCGGGTGTGCGCCGCAGACATTCGCGCACCCTACCCGTGGGAAGATGATGTTGCTGCTTCACCAGTTGCCCGGCTCGGCGCAGGGTCCACGTCCCCTGCTGCAACACTCGAACCTAGTTTTTAATTAGGCTGCGAGACGGCTTTCGCCGTAGAAGCTATCGTTTGCAATTAAATTGCTTTGGCAGGATTAACGAGGTGTACCGCCTCGACATGCCCCAAGCGCACATCAGAACTCCCGTCGAAACCAGGTCGGGCCCGGTAATCGTTGGTGAGCGCGAATTGCGTTCAAGAATCCATTATGTTACGCCGAATGCAGCGGATTCAACCCTCAACCGACGAGTTTTGCCCTGCAATTGCCCGAAACAGCGCGCTAATCGGCGATTTCCCAGCTATAATCGAAGGCTTTCCCTGATCTTTCCAACCTTTGTGCGCTCGCGGTCCAATTGACGTGGCGGCGCGCAAGACCCTTCGGCCGCACAGGGGCGCGCTTGAAGTAACACGGCGGCTAAATCTTTTTTTGAGTCGCCAGAGGAGTTCGAGTCATGGCTCGCGTATGTCAAGTTACCGGCAAAAAGCCGATGGTGGGAAACAACGTTTCTCACGCCAATAACAAAACCAAGCGTCGTTTTTTGCCGAATCTGCAAAGCCGCCGCTTCTGGGTTGAGAGCGAAAATCGCTTCATCCGCATCCGTCTTACCACCTCCGCGATTCGTTTGATCGACAAGAAGGGCATTGATGCCGTTCTGGCCGATATGCGCGCCGCTGGCACCATTTAATCTGAGGGAGACGACATCATGCGTGAAAAAATCAAACTCGAATCAACGGCTGGCACTGGCCATTTCTACACCACGACCAAGAACAAAAAAACGATGACTGAAAAGCTCGTGATGAAGAAGTTCGATCCCGTGGTCCGTAAGCACGTTGATTACAAAGAGACGAAGCTCAAGTAATCGAGCGCTGCGTCGCCGCTGATTTTAGGATCGGCAACAAAAAGCCCGCTCAATGTAGCGGGCTTTTTTGTGCCTGAGATGTTTGCTGCACGGTTTGGGATTGGTTGGGGATGCCCTCGCGACTTTGCAGTCGCCGCAAGGGCCAGGCAGCCGTTAAAACTTAAACTGCAGCCGTGCGTAGTAAAACGCGCCGTTGAAACCAATCGGTGAGAGCACGTCGTAGGGCAGGTTGCCGAAATACGAAATGTCGTCGATGGATCGGCTGGGGTATTGATCGGTGATGTTGTTGCCACCGATGGCGATGCTCAGGCGTTTGTTGATTTTGTATTCGCCCTCAAGGTCGAGCTGCGTTTTCGCGCCGTAGGTTTGGGTGGGTGTGAAGCCGTCGCCAAAATCAAAGACGCGCGTGGTTTTTCCGTGGAGCGTGACGCGAGCCAGAGCGGCGAAACGCTCGTTGGCCCAATTCACAGTAAATACGTGGCGCGTCCGTGGCGATGCGGTGGTGAGCGTGTTTTGCTCTTCGAGCCCAACGAGGGGTTTGTCGATGCCAAGTGCGGTGAGTGCAGCGGGCGTGGCCTTGACGTTGCGGATCGTGGTTTTCGCCCATGACGACGCAGCGGTGAGCCGCAAATTACCACCGCTCAGCGCAGTGTTGTAGTTCACGATCAGGTCAGCGCCTTTGGTCGTGGTGTCAACGGCGTTGGTGAAATAATTCACGTCAGTCACGCCAAGCTGCCCTGTTTTGGTGGCGATGGCGGCGGTCATGGCTTCGCTCGAAAAGCGCTCGGAAAGGGTGATGCGATCATCGAGCTTGATCTGAAATGCGTCAATCGACGCGCTCAACTGCTTGCCCAGCGCTGCGGTGAAACCGGCGCTGAGGTTGTTTGATTTTTCGGCTTTGAGCGATGGCACGCCCAGTGCGTTGGCGATGGCACCGCCCACCGGAATGGTGCGCACGCTGGTCAATGCGCCACCGTCGCCAAAGTTGGTCGTGGTGAAGCTAAACGCCGATTGTGCGAGCGACGGTGCGCGGAAATTCGATGACACTGCGCCGCGCATGGCCACACCGGGTGCAAACTCAACACGGCCGGAGAGCTTGGCGGTAAACGCATCACCAAAATCGCTGTAACGGTCATAGCGAACGGCGCCGTTCAAAAACACCGTCTTTGCGATATCGCCCGACAAGTCAGCGAACGCGCCGTACACCGTGCGGCTTCGGTTGGCCGTGTCGCTTGGCTGTAAGCCAGGCCCCGCTTGCGCGCCAACGGGCACGTCCGTCACGCTGCCCGCTGAGTACGACGCTTTGTCACCCGCGCCGGTGGTGAAGCCTTCGCGGCGGAGTTCGGTGCCTACGACCAACGTGAGCGGTTTAGCGAGCCCCGCCAGTTTGATGTCGCGGCTGCCTTCAAGGTTGACGGTGAGCTGGGTCACTCCAAAGTCACCTAAGTGGAACAAGGTGGGCGAGCTGCTCCCGAGTGATGCGTTGTACGAACGACGCACGCCGAGCGAAAAATCATTGCGGCCGTAACCAATGCTGGCGTCGACATCCCAGCCGCTGCCCGCACTTCCCTTGGCACCCGCAAAGATCGATAGATCGCGATTGTCGCCTGTAGTTTCTGGACGATAGCCGTTCGGGTAGATCGACTTATTCGTCACCCATGAATCGGGGTAGCGGAAAAATGCCGCGCCGATTGAATCGCGCTGATTGAGCGTGGCGAACGCGTAGCCGGTGAAGTTGGGCGAGAGCGCAAACTGCGAATTGACCCATGCATTCATGGCCGATACTTTGGAGTCGCCCGCGATGTAGTTTCGCTTGCCTGCGAGCGCTAGGTTGGCCGGCGTTTGGTCTTCGAAAAATGGAATCTGATCGAGGCCGGCTCGATTGGTGGCACCACGGCGGCTCACATCGGCACCAAAATTTACAAAACCATTGGCGAGCTTCATGCCATATTTGGCGCGCAGTTCAGGCGATTCGCCGTCGTTGATGCGGCTGTTGGTGGGCTCGAATTTGGTGCTGTTGAACCCGTAGCCTGCGATGATTTCGCCGCCTGCGGTGTCGTCGAGCAAAATGTTGATCACGCCCGCCACTGCATCAGAGCCGTACTGCGCGCCCGCACCATCGCGAAGCACCTCAACGCGCTTGATCGCTGAAATGGGAATCGAATTGAAATCGACCGGGTTGGTGCCTTTGCCGATTTTCGATTCAACGTTAACGATGGCTGCGTTATGGCGGCGTTTGCCGTTGACGAGCACCAGCACCTGATCGGGGCTCATACCGCGAAGCTGCGCCGCACGCACGTGATCCGCGCCACCGCTGTTGGATTGGC
>JAAFHR010000318.1 GCA_013298455.1 Betaproteobacteria bacterium
CACTCTACGTCGATCCATGCGACTGAGGGTTCTGTTCCGTGCCTGTAGTCCAGGGTGATCCAGAAGTGGCCGTCCCCTGAGAGAAGAACCTGCTTTTCCGGTAGCCCCCACTCATCCGTCATGTACGCGGTTTGAAGCAGGTTCTGGGCTGTCTCGTGCTCCGGGTCCAGCACGATGCCTGCCAAGTCATCGAGCGGAACGTGATCTTCGGCCCAAGTGGTTCGTTGCTTCATTGGATGAGCAAATCCGCTGGTGTACCCGCCGTTCTGGATCTTCAGCAGAGCAATCAGACCGCTTGGTAACTTTACCCCGAGGATTTCCTCAGCCTTGACAATCATCTCCTCAGTCAACGGAGGATGGTTGTAGTGGTTACTTCCCCAGAAGCTGCGAGTGTCCATAGGCTTGGGATATGAGGCCTAACGCGGTTTATACGCGCGTCGCACGTATAACTCTTTAAAAGTGCAAATCACGCGATGCATTTCTTCCTCTCAACTCGTTGAATTCAATCGCCAAATGCCGTGCGCTGTAGTTGCACACAGTTTACCGGTGGAACCGGAACAGAAACTCCGACTATTTCGGCATTACTGTCGGCGGTGTCCACAACGTTCGCGGATGCCGCCAACCGTTTGATTCACGTTTACCGCCCGCAATGGCTAGTGTCCGTCCTTTCTCGCGGCGTTCGAGGGTGAACGCGCAACTTGGATGCTCGCTTCGGTTCGATTTCACCGTCCGACGGAGCTCTACGAATTCGGTCGTGCGCGCTACTGCGTCGTGCGAATTCGTTCTTGTAGGCCTTCGCAACGGAACGGTTCGATGTCAATTTACAAGGCGACGGAGGTCGCATGCAATTTAAGCCCCAACGCGTTCACAACTTTCATAATCGTTGCGAATTCGGGGTTGCCATTGGGCGAGAGCGCTTTGTAGAGGCTCTCGCGCCCAAGGCCTGCGTCATGCGCGATCTGTGCCATGCCTTATGCGCGAGCAATGTCACCGAGCGCGGCGGCGATGAGCGAGGGGTCGCCTTCTTCGAGTGCGGCTTCAACGTAAGCCGCGATGTCTTCCTCGGTTTCGAGGTGTTCGGCGGGATCCCATACGGTGGTTTTTAACTTGGTTGCCATGATGTGCTGCTACGTGCTGCGCCTGAGTTCGAGTGCTTTTTTAATGCCTCGATCGTCTTGTGCGCAGTGGTTCCGAAGTCTATCGCGCCAACGGCCAGCGTGAGGCGCTTCTGACAATAGAATGCAAACAAAGGAATTCATCGCATGAAAAAAATCCTGATGCTGCACGGCGTCAATCACAACATGTTTGGCAAACGTGACCCGAAGCAATATGGCACGGTGACGCTTGCTGAAATCGATGCGCAGATTCATGCACTAGGCAAAGAGCTCGGAGTATCGGTCGATTGCTACCAGACCAATCACGAAGGCACGATGTGTGAGCGCATTCATCAAGCGTTTACCGATCACGTGGATGCCGTGATGATCAACGCCGGGGCTTGGACGCATTACAGCTATGCGATTCGCGATGCGTTGGCGATTTTGACCGTGCCCATCGTTGAAATTCATATGTCGAACATCCATGCGCGGGAGGAATTTCGCCATCACTCAGTGTTTGCTGAGATCGTAAAAGGCCAAATCTGCGGCTTTGGCGTGGATAGCTATTTGCTGGGGCTTCGCGCTGCGGTGAGCGCCATTGCTTCAACGAAGTAGCGTGGGAATGGATCGTTACGCCGTCGTTGGCAATCCCATTGCGCAATCGAAATCGCCGCTGATCCACAGCGCGTTTGCTGAGGCTACTTCGCAATCCCTTTCGTACGAGCGAATTGAATCGCCGCTGGGGCAATTTGCGGCGACTGTGGATGCGTTTCGCCGCGCGGGTGGCAGCGGCATCAATGTGACTGCGCCGTTTAAGCTCGATGCGTTTGCCTACGCGACGGAGCGCTCCGAGCGCGCCAGAGAAGCCGGCGCAGTCAACGCGATGAAGTTCGACGGTGATCGCATCATTGCGGAAAATTTTGATGGTGTCGGGCTGGTTCGCGATGTCGTCGTGAATTTGAACTGCTCGCTCAAAGGCAAACGCATCTTGATGCTTGGGGCGGGCGGCGCAACGCGTGGGGCGCTCGCGCCCATCGTTGCTGAGCGTCCTGCAGTGATTGTCGTTGCCAATCGAACGGTGCAAACAGCGCGCGATGTGGTCGCGCCGTATGCTGCGACACGTGTCGTTGCGTGCGGCTTAGATGAGCTGGGTGCGGAGCAGTTTGATGTGGTGTTTAACGCGACGTCGGCGAGCCTCACGGCGCAGCTTCCTGCTGTGTCGGAGCGTGTCTTCGCAGCTAATGCGTTTGCCTATGAGCTGGCGTACGGCAAAGGGCTCACGCCGTTTCTGCAACTGGCGCAGCGGGCGGGTGTGACGCGCTTGGCCGACGGCGTGGGCATGCTCGCTGAGCAGGCGGCTGAGGCTTTTTTGTGGTGGCGCGGTGTGCGGCCCAACACGGCCGCGGTGATTGAGCGTTTGACGGTGCCGCTCATGTAGCGCTGGCGCAGAGGATTAGCGATTTACTTTCCCGCGATTCGATTTCAGCTTATCGGTGAAAAGCCTTTACTTATTTGGGCTTATGGCGATTTTTATAAGTTAATGAAAACGTCGCTTAACTTTCGCCAAGCCATTATTCGTATGGCGTTTCGCTAAAAAGCTGAAACACAGGGTTGTACCCGCGTTCGCACCAGACGCCGCTCCAAAATTCGACCCGCTCCGCTTGCACATTTCCCTGAACTTGTTATTCTGCGAACCGATTCAACTCATATAGATGATCTATATGAGTTGAGCGCAACAAATCGCGGCGCTTCAAACACGCCACGCTACCTTGCGACGAGTTTTTAATAACGCTTCAGGAATAAGCATGATTCATTTTGTAGTGCATGAAAAAGGCGACGGCGTCGGCGTCGTCGTCGTCGAGGGCTGCAACAAAGGCAGCAAAGCAACCGGTTGGATCATGGAGCCCGACTCCACGGTCAAAGTCGAACTCAAAAACGACATCCCGATTGGTCACAAAGTAGCGCTCAAAGACTTCAAAGTCGGCGAGACGGTGATCAAGTACGGCGTGGACATCGGCAAGGTGGTGGCGCCGATTAAAAAGGGCGAGCACTTGCATGTGCATAACGTCAAGACCAAACGCTGGTAGTCGAACCAAGGACGAGATGACGACGCGCTTCGCGCTAGGACGACGCTTCGCTAGGACGCAATGCTTTGCGATCGGCGCGCTCCTTGTCGTTATCGAATTCAGACCCAACAAAGAATTTCTGGAGAAGAGATCAGATGGATAAGCACAGCACAGACTGCGAAGCTTTGCGTCCTAGCGAAGCGTCGTCCTAGCGCGCGACGCGCGCGTCGTCATCTCGTCCTTCTCCGCCCCTATCCAAAGTTAGTTAGGAAACCAAATGATTAGTAAGAAAACAAAATTCTGGGGATACCGCCGCGAAAATGGTCGCGTGGGTGTTCGCAATCACGTCATCATTCTGCCCGTGGATGATCTGTCGAATGCGGCGGCGGAAGCCGTTGCACACAACATCAAAGGCACCATGGCGATCCCGCATCCTTACGGGCGCTTGCAGTTTGGCGCGGATTTGGAGTTGCATTTTCGTACGCTGATTGGCACGGGCTCGAATCCGAACGTGGCCGCGGTGATCGTGATCGGGATCGAAGGCGGCTGGACGAAGAAAGTCGTTGACGGCATCGCCGCTACCGGCAAGCCCGTTGTGGGCTTCGGTATCGAAGGTCACGGCGATCATCAAACGATCATGCACGCCTCGGCCGCAGCGAAAAAATTCCTGCAAGCTGCTAGCGAAATTCATCGCGTGGAATGCCCGATTAGCGAGCTGTGGATTTCCACCAAGTGTGGCGAATCAGACACCACGTCCGGATGCGGCGCGAACCCCACGGTCGGCAATGCGTTTGACAAACTCTACCCGCTGAAAACCACGCTGCTTTTCGGCGAAACCTCCGAAATCACCGGCGGCGAAAAGCTCCTTGAAGCCCGCTGCCGCACGCCGCAGGTATGGAAAGATTTCATGTTCATGTTTGATCGGTATCAGGAGATGATTAACCGTTTCAAAACGACCGATCTGTCAGAGTCGCAACCGACCAAAGGCAACATCGCTGGCGGCTTGACGACCATCGAAGAAAAAGCGCTCGGCAACATCCAAAAAATTGGCCGCAAGTGCAAGATCGACGGCGTGCTCGATAAAGCCGAAGAGCCCAAAGGCCCAGGCTTGTGGTTCATGGATTCATCGAGCGCTGCAGCCGAAATGGTGACCCTGTGCGCTGCTGCGGGTTACGTCGTGCATTTCTTCCCCACAGGGCAGGGCAACGTAATCGGCAACCCGATTCTCCCAGTGATCAAAATTTGCGCAAATCCGAAAACGGTGCGCTTGATGAGCGAGCACGTCGACGTGGACACGTCGGGTCTGCTG
>JAAFHR010000319.1 GCA_013298455.1 Betaproteobacteria bacterium
CGCCATGAAGAACGGCGTCGGTGATTTCAGTGGCCGTGTGCGCATCGCTGGGTAAGCCATCCACTGCGCAAACAGCCGCGTGCAACAGCGGGAGCCCCGAACCTGACAGCAGCCGCTCTGCGCTGACGTGCGCAAACTCCCGCCGCGCAAACGCCAGAATCGACGCCTCACGATCATTCGATGCGCTCAGGGTCACATGTCCGCCCTCGCCCGGCAGCACCCACCAATGATCGCCGACTGGCGCGATGGATGCGACACCCAAGCCCGTGCCTGGACCGATGGCGAGCTTGGGGCCGATCGCGTTCGCCGCACCGCTCGTCCAAACGCTCAGCTCGTTCGCTTGAAGTGTTGGCAGAGCGATCGCCACGGCTGCAAAATCATTTACGACCTGCATCGTGAGCTGCGGAAACGCGGCGATGAGTTCGCTCGCGCCGATCTCCCAGTCGCAGTTGGTGAGCCGAACTAAAGCCGCGCCGCTGGCTTGCGTTGGCGAGACTGGCGCTGCAACAGCTGCGCGCAGCGCCACCGGCTGCGAGGCGTCGATCCCAGAGTGCTTCGCGATTGCTGCGAAGGCTTCGGCGAAGCTGAGTTGAGCGGTGAGGTACTTGACGGGTTCGCTGAAACTCGTAGCGTGAGCTGCCGGTGAGACGGTCGCAAAGCGAGCATTGGTGCCGCCGATGTCGGCGATGATGCGAGGGTTCGAGGGCATGGTGAAAAACTAGAAACGATTGCGAAACTCGGTGATGTTCGCTGTGCGGTGTTCCCCTCGCCTGCGGGCGGGAGAGGGGCTAGGGGTGAGGGTGCTTTGCGTTGAAGCAAGATGCTGACATCTCGCGCCGAGCGACCACACCCTCACCCCAACCCTCTCCCGCCTACGGGAGAGGCAGCCACGTGCTACACCCAACGACTCCGAGCCGCGAGCGTTAACGGCGTCAGCATATCGCCCTCTTTTTCACGCTTCGCCACGAGCGTTTCTTTGGCTCGACGCAGCATGTCTTGCAATTCAGGACCGCGTTTGAGCGCCACAGCGACGGAGAGCGCGTCGATCAAGGTGAGCTGACAGAGCCGCCCGACCATCGGTGAATACACATCGGGATCTTCGTCAACGTCAACCGCGAGCGCGATATCTGCAAGCCGCGCCAGTTGCGATGCGCGTGCGGTGAGCGCGATCACCGTCGCGCCGGCGCGCTGAGCCAGTTCGCAGGTTTGAATCATGTCTCGCGTGCGGCCAGTTCGCGAAATCGCAACGACCACGTCTTCACCCGTTAGGAGCGCTGCCGATTGCACCTGCCAATGTGGATCGTTGTAGGCGATGGTGTGCATGCCCATCAAGAAAAACTTGTGCTGCGCATCCATCGCCACCACACCGGAATTGCCGACGCCGTAAAACTCGATCCGCCGTGCCCGAGTGAGCGCGTCGGTGGCGCGCTCAAACATTTTCGGATCGACTTCGTTGCGCATCGAAATCATTGTGGCAATCGATCGATCAAACACTTTTGCGATCACGTCGGCCGATGAATCCTGCGGCGAGACGTCGGTGTGCACGTAGGGCACACCGGTCGCCAAGCTCTTCGCAAGCGCCACCTTAAACGCTTTGTAGCCCGTAAATCCAAGGGCTTGGCAGAACCGCGCAATGGTCGGATCGGTCACGCCAACGGCCTCTGCGAGCTCGGCGATTGCCATGTGTGCCACGCGATTGGGCTGCCCCAAGATGTAGCTCGCAACGCGCTGTTCGCTCGGTCGAAGGCTTAAGCGAACCGAGGTGATTCGGGCCACCAAGGCATCGGGCTTGGGGGTTGCGGCGCTCTCGATTGCATCGTCTGCGGGCTTGAGTGTGACTACGTTTTTCATCGCTATCCTCCCAGTTCTTCATGCCACGCCGTGCCATCGCGCGCCGTCAAACGGCTCGCGGCGGGCGGCCCCCAGCTCCCCGCACCGTACGCAGCGGGGGAAAGATTACTCGTCGTCCAGTGATCGAGCATCGGTTGTACCCAGCGCCACGCGGCGTCGGCCTCGTCGTTACGCATGAAGAGCGTCGGGTTGCCGCGAAGTACATCGAGCAGCAAGCGCTCGTAGGCGTCTTGTCGTCGTTCGTGAAAGAAGTCTTTGAAATCCAAATCGAGGTGCACTTCGCGAAGCCGCATACCGTCTCCGGGTGCCTTGGCCATGGTGTAGAGCCGCACGTTTTCCTCGGGCTGCAAGGTAATCACCAAGCGATTGGGCGCAAGCGGACTCTCGAAAATTGAATGCGGTGGCGACTTGAAACTGATCACAATTTCCGCACGACGCTCGGCCATTCGCTTCCCAGTGCGCAGGAAAAACGGCACACCGCCCCAGCGCCAATTGGCGATCTCAGTTCGAAGCGCCAAAAACGTTTCAGTCTCAGTCTGCGGCGAAACACCTGGCTCAGCCGCATAGGCCGGCACGGCTTCACCTTTCAGCGTACCGCCCCGATATTGTCCGCGAACGATGTCGTCGTGCAGCGTTTGCTGAGTCCAAGGTTTCAAGCTTCGAAGCACTTGCAGTTTCTCATCGCGAACTGCATCGGGATCAAGGCTTGACGGCGGCTCCATCGCAGTCATGCAGAGCAAATTGAGCAAGTGGTTTTGCACCATGTCACGCATCGCACCGGTGGAATCGTAAAACTCGCCACGCGTTTCAACGCCCACTGTTTCAGCAATGGTGATTTGCACATCGCGAACCCAGGTGCGATTCCACAAAGGCTCCAGCAACGTGTTACCAAATCGGAGCGCCAAGAGGTTTTGCACCGTCTCTTTGCCGAGGTAATGATCGATACGATAGACCTGCGATTCAGCGAACGCACTGAGCACCAATTGATTGATGTCTCTGGATGATTGCAGATCGCGCCCCAAGGGCTTTTCCAAAACGATTCGAGTGTCGGGCGTATTGAGCCCAGCGCTTCGTAGGCCATTGATGATCGGCGGAAACAGCGTTGGGCCGACTGAGAGATAGAACACCGTTTGGCTATCACGCGCATCGAGACTTTTTTTCATCTCCGCGTATTGCACAGGATTGTTCACATCAAGCGCAAAATACGAGAGCCGAGCGAGAAATTTTTCGAGGTTTGCAGCCGATGGCGGCTTGGGCAAAAAGCGATTGAGCGCATCAGACACTTTGGCGCGGAATTCCTCGTCCGTTAGCGCTTGACGCGCAGCGGCGATGATGCGGCCACCCTGGTGCAACCTGGCGTCCGTATCCGCCAAAAAAAGTGCGGGAAACAGCTTTCGCATGGCCAAGTCGCCCGTGCCACCGAAAATTACCAAATCAAAATTTGTATTCATTGCGTGATCGTAGCAGGTTTTTCACGCCTTTGTAGTAAAACAACATCGAGCCAAAACTGATCGAATCTCCGCTCTCAAAGCGCCCTTTCAGGCCACACTGATCTATGCCAAACATCGCCCAACATTTCAGCAACGACCCTGATCGCGCGCAACGACTTCGAATCGAAACTTCGGGTGCGCTGTTTGACTTCAGTAAACAAGGCATTGGCAACGCGGCGTTGGCTGCGGCCACGCAGTTGCTCGAATCGAACGGATTGCCAGCTCGCATCGCCGCTCTCTCGCGCGGAGGCAGTCTCAACGTCACCGAAGGACGAGCCGTGACACACATGCTGCTCCGCGACCCGGCGCTCGGTTCGCAGCACGATCCTGCTCGCGCGCTGGCAGACCGTATCGCCATGAGCGGCATTCGCACCATCGTGAACTTGGGGATTGGTGGCTCGGATCTGGGGCTTCGTCTGGCCGACGATGCCTTTAGGGCGGCGGAGAGTACGAAGCGAGTGTCACTGCGCTTTTGTACGGGGCTCGATCCGGCGGAATGGCGCGAGGCAGTTAACGGTCTCGATCCCGCGTCGACGGCATTCGTGCTCGCCTCAAAATCGTTTTCGACGCTAGAAACACTCACCACCGGCGAGCGCGCCCGGCAATGGCTCGGAGCGCACGCACAAGCCAATCTGTTCGCCACCACGACTGCGCCGCAAAAGGCCGCTGCTATTGGCATTGCGGCTAACAACGTCGCAGTTTTCGACGAAAGCGTGGGTGGCCGATATTCGCTGTGGTCGGCGGTGAATTTGCCGCTTCGTGTTGCTTACGGAAACGCCGCAGTCGATGCGCTTTTGCGTGGCGCTCGAGCCATCGACGAGCACTTTGTCGCAGCGCCGTTATTGAGCAACGCGCCAGTGCTCGCCGCCATCACTCGAAGCTTCAATCGAAACACGTTGAAACTCACCAATCAAGTGGTGGTGCCCTACGCCTGGGGTTTGCGAAAGCTCGCCGAATACTTGCAACAGCTCGTCATGGAAAGTAACGGCAAGCGCGTCAACCGTGACACGGGTGAGCCCATCGAAAGCGATCCTTGCAGCGCCGTCTGGGGCACGGTCGGTACGGCCGCACAACACGCCTATTTTCAGTGGTTGCATCAACATCCCGTG
>JAAFHR010000032.1 GCA_013298455.1 Betaproteobacteria bacterium
GCAACGGCTACTTCAAGCGTATCGGCCGGTTGCTCAACGGCAGTGTCGGAAGTCTTCTTTTTGAACCAGCCCCACATGGAGCGCTTTCTGTGTTGGTTATGTTGTCAATCATTTTAGGGTTGTGCCAGCTGTAGGAGCGGTTTGCCGCGAATGCTCGCTCCCCCTTAGCGCCATTCGCGGCAAGCCGCTCCTACAAGGTGTGTCGCGGTGGAACCGCTCCTACAGGCGTTCGTTAGCATACGCTCATGGCTGCGCTTAAGAACCAACTTCGCATCATCGGCGGCACGCACAAACGCCGCATCATCAAATTTGCGGATGCGCCCGATTTGCGGCCTACGCCGGATCGGGTGCGTGAGACGCTGTTTAACTGGCTGGGCCAAGACTTAATTGGCAAACGCTGCTTAGACGCGTTTTCCGGCTCAGGTGCGATGGCGTTTGAGGCCGCTTCACGGAATGCATCGCAGGTGATCGCGGTTGAGGCCTCTCGAAAAGTGGCCGACAATATTTTGCAGAATCAGCGCGTGCTTGACGTGAAAAACTTGAAAGTCGTCAGCGGCGATGCGTTTGCGTTCATGGCGGCGACACCAGAGCGCTTTGATGTGATTTTTCTTGACCCACCCTTTGCACAGGATTGGTGGGCGCGCCTCGCACCGCTTGTTGAACGAATCGCACAGCCCAACGCCTTGATCTATTGCGAATTCGCAAGAGAGCTGAGTACATTCGGCACGCTGACTCGCCTGAAGTACGGCCGCGCCGGGATGGTGCACTATCATTTGTTCACACCCTCACAGAGTGATTCATAACCATGTTGCGTTGCGTCTACCCCGGCACCTTCGATCCGCTGACCAAAGGCCACGAAGATTTGATTCGTAGGGCGTCGAAGCTCTTTGGCGAAGTGGTGGTTGGCGTAGCAGATAGCAAACGCAAAGGGCCGTGGTTTAGCGCGGATGAACGAGTGGCGATGACGCAAGCGGTGTGCAGTGAAATGCCCAACGTTCGCGTCGAGCGGTTCTCGTGTTTGCTGCTTGATTTCGTGAAGCAACAAGAAGCCAGCATCATCATGCGCGGCCTCAGAGCGATGTCCGATTTCGAATACGAATTTCAAATGGCCGGCATGAATCGCGGCATGGATCCGAGCGTTGAAATCGTGTTTCTCACACCGTCGGAAAAGTATCTGTTTATTTCCGCCACCATCGTGCGTGAGGTCGCTTTTTTTGGTGGCGATGTGACTCGATTTGTGCATCCTGTTGTGGCTGAGGCACTAAAGAAAAAAGTCGAAGAAAGAAAACGCGAAAACGCGTAGACAGCCCTATTTGTATGTGACTACAATTAGGTTTCGGTCAACTCGGTAGCGGGAAACTTCCCATGGTTCGCCTCGCATAGATCGCGACAACACCTGTTGCTGGCAGGCCCGTATCAGCTCACCGTTCATCGCAGGCATCCGCAATTCGTCGCGGGGCGCGAATCGCGGAACCAGAGCGGCTTTAACCTTGAACTATTCGATCCCCCATCGGCCCGGAATCGGTTCAATACCAATCACGTTCATGAAAAATTCCATCCGCCTCCTTGCGCTTCTGTGCGTCGTAGCGCCATTGCTGCTTAGCGCCCAACAGGCTTCCGCGCTGCAAGCCGTCAGGCTGGCCACACCCATCACACTCGATGGCAAACTCGACGACGCCGATTGGCAACGTGCTCCGGCCATGGATCGTTGGACCGAGAACATGCCCAACGAAAAAACTCCCTCGCGCTTCAAAACCGAAGTGCGATTTTTGTACGACCAAAATGCGCTCTACGTCGGCATGAAAGCGTTTGATCCGGATGTATCGAAGCTCGACGCCCCCTTTGTTCGGCGAGACAAAGTGTTCGGCACGCAGGACAATTTCGTAGTGTGGATCGACCCAACGGGCGCTCGGAAATTCGCGCAGTTTTTTCGGGTGAACGCACGCGGCATCATCGCCGATGGCTCGTGGAACGAAGATTCCAATAACGAAGACTTTTCGCCCGACTACGATTTCGAAGCAGCAACGCATGTTGACAAAGACTTCTGGAGCGCCGAAATGCGTATCCCCTGGACGTCGCTGCGTGTGCCGCATCCCTTGCCCGAGAAGCTCACGTTTATTGTGTTTCGCAACATGCCACGCGAAACGCGGATTCGCAGCAGCACGGCGGTACTGGGCCGGGATCCGACCTGCTTTTTGTGTGTGGCCGAAGAGTTAACGGGGATCACCGACATTCCCAAAGCCTCAGGCGTGACGGTCACCCCGTACACGTCAGGTACGTTCACCCAAGAAAAGACGCGTGGCAAAACAACGAGTGAATCGAAATTCAATGTCGGCGCTGATGTGAAATGGCGCCCCACGTCGCAGTGGGTGATCGATGGCACGTTTCGGCCCGACTTTTCACAGCTCGAACTCGATCAACCGCAGCTCAAAAGTAACACGCGATTCGCGATTTATCAGCCCGAAAAACGGCCGTTTTTTCTTGAGGGCACCGATCTCTTATCCCTTGCGGGCGATTCAATTTACACCCGCTCTATCACCGATCCGCTGTGGGGAACGCGCGCCACTTACCGAAGCGAATCACTCGACGCAACCTTGCTCACTGTTGCTGATCGTGGCGGTGGCTTCGTGGTGCTGCCCAGCACGTATTTTTCGGATGCACGAGCTCAAGGCCGTTCGCAGGCAACCATCGCACGCGTAAGAGCGCCGTTTAAAGGAGACAGCGGCACGGGTAGCGTTGGCGCATTGCTATCGGACCGAACCTATGACAACGACACCAGCAATCGCGTCGCTGCGGTTGACGGCATATTCAAACCCAACGATTCGTCAAGGCTTCGAGCTCAGCTGGCGGGCAGTCAAACCAACGACGGCTCACGACAAAACGGCCACAACGTGTTTGTTGACGCGTTGTACGACGACGGCACCGATCACGTATACGCGAACTATGTTGAGTTTTCGCCCAACTATCGATTTGACAACGCATTGATCTCCCAAAACGGGTTCCGAAGCGCGACTGCGGAGCTGTGGCGATGCTACAAACCCAAAAATCAGTTTTTCAACAACTTGTGCCCGAACCTCAATGCCAGAGAGGTTCGTAGCTGGAGCAACGTCGCGTTGCAGCGCTACGTCACGCCGGGCTTGTTTGCTAACGGTTTGAAGAATTCTGAGTGGAATCTTCAGGCTAGATTCTTCAACTACCGCCGGGTGCAAGATGGCGGTACGTGGCATCACACCCCGACCGTGTTTTTTCATGGCGAAGGCAATCCTGGCGGCCGCTTGCGCTCGGTCTGGACGGATATCGAAGTCGGTCGCAACATTGATGTAGCCACCGACTCTGTGGCCAAGTTTTCATTCATTGCATTGGGCGGCACGCTGCGTCCGTTTGAACGAATTGAAGTGGAACCGTACGTGAACGACTTCCGATTGAGCAATCTCGACGGCGGGCAATGGCGACTCGTTGAGCGCACCGCACAGGTGACGGGCATTGGCTACATCACCGCCCGCGATACGCTGCGCCTCATCGCTCAATACACGCTGTCGAAAAGAAACCCTGCCGCCTATGCATTCAAAGTCACGCCGCGCGCTCAAACCGATGCCTTGTCATTGGTCTACTCTCACAAGCGGGGCTTAGGGCGCGAATTCGACCTCGGCGTAACGCGAAGCAATGAGCGTGCAGACGCGCAGCCTTCCAAGACCACCACCGAAGTGTTTGCCAAGCTGAGCTGGGCCCTGTCGCTGTAAATCTAATCAACGCGCAGATTGAAGCGCGGTAGCGGCCGAGGGGTTCCGGTGAGGTGGTTCCGCACTTAGAATCGGCCTATGACACTCGACCCTGTAGTTCTCTTCTTCATCCTCGGCGTAATCGGTGGATTGCTAAAAAGCGATCTGGAGTTACCTAAGCCATTCCTCGAAGCGCTCACGATTTTCTTGTTGCTCTCGCTCGGCTTGAAGGGCGGCGTGGCCATTTCAAAGAGTGATCCGACAACCCTGATTGTTCCGGCGCTGGCGTTGATTGCAGGCGCTTTGGTGCTCGCCAGCGTAGCGTTTGTGTTGCTCTTTCGCGTGGGACGATTGTCACGAATAGATGCTGCTGCCACGGCCGCGCATTACGGCTCGGTGAGTGTGATTACCTTTGTCGTGGCGCAGACTTATTTGTCGCAAATTGGTGTCGCGTTTAACGCCAACATGGCGTTTTATCTGGCGGTGCTTGAGGTGCCTGCACTCATTCTGGCGGCTGCGCTCGGCAAACGCGATGAAGTCAATCCCGGTCACTGGGCGGAGTTCACGCGTGAATTAATTTTTGGAAAAAGTGTTTTGCTGCTCGTCGGAGGCATGGCCATCGGCGCGATGGTCGGCGAGGCGGGCGTGAAGCCCTTCGCACCGCTCTTTTTTGACTTGTTCCGCGGCGTCGTGTGCTTCCTGATTTTGGAGTTGGGGGTCACCACCGCGCGGCAGTTTCCGGAGCTTCGAAAAAGCGGTGTGTTCTTGGTGATTTTTGGCGTCGTGTTTCCAGTCGGCGCGGCGCTCTTGGGTGGCGCGATTGCCAAACTGCTTGGATTCTCGATCGGGGATCAAACCCTGGCCGCCGTGCTCTTTGCCAGTGCGAGCTACATTGCGGCGCCATCGGCGATGCGAGTCGCGCTGCCGCACGCGAATTTGGGCTTGGCGATTGCGCCCGTGATCGCCGTGACCTTCCCGTTTAACGTGGTCATCGGCATTCCGATGTATTACCGGTTTGTTGCGCAGTTTAATTAGCGGTTTCTGCGCTAAGCCCTATGGTGTGCGTTTGAGCGTCTCGCTTGCCTTTCCGTTCGCGCTGAGCTTGTCGAAGCCTTGGCGGCAGGCTAGCAACCCTTCGACAAGCTCAGGGCGAACGGATGGCGTGCAAACCGAAGGTGTTTCTCGAAGCGCTGGCCTCACTTGCAGGCCATTCGCGGCAAGCCGCTCCTACAGCGCCGCCATTGCCTCGATTTCACGCGCGGCGGCCAGTTGCGCCATGCGGGCCACTACGCCGTAAGAATAGAACCGGTTCGGCGCACAGCCGCCCACGGCTTGAATCTCCGGCGTACAGGGTTTCTCAAACGCGAGCGGTACAAACTGCGCACCGGGCGCGTTCAGGCTCTCGTCAATGGCTCGATTGGCATGCACACGATAGAAGCCGCCCACAACGAAGCGATCCACCATGTAGACGACCGGCTCGGCAATGGCTTCGTTGACTCGTTCGTTGGTGTAGACGCCCTCTTGAATGATGACTTCGTGAACTTCTAAACCTTCTTTCACGACCGCCATTTTCTTTCGGGCGTCGCGATTCATTTGCGTGATTTCGTCGGCGGAGCGTACTGTCATGATGCCCATGCCGTAAGTGCCCGCATCGGCTTTCACGATCACAAAGGGCTTATCGGTGACGCCGTATTCATCGTACTTCGCTTGAATTTTCGACAGCACTTTGGCAACGCCCTTTTGCAAGCATTCCAAACCGGTCTGCGCTTTGAAATCAACTTCACCACACTGCTCAAAATACGGATTGATGAGCCAGGGATCAATTTTTAAGAGCGCCGCGACCTCGTTAGCCACCGAATCGTAAGCCGCGAAGTGTTGCGACTTCCGGCGCGTCATCCAGCCTGCATGCGTGGGTGGCACCATCGGCTGAGAAACGCCTTTCAAAATGTCGGGCACACCACCTGAAAGATCGTTGTTCAAAATAATCGCACAGGGATCGAAGTCTTTGAGCTTCAAGCGATCACCCTCGCGAATGATCGGCTCCAGCGTCAATACGCGCCCCGATGGCAACGTAATCGGTGTCACTTCCGTCAAATCCGGAATCAACGAGCCGACACGCACCCGCACGCCCGCTTGCTGCATGAGGCCAATGAGTGTGGTGACGTTTTCCAAGTAATAAGTGTTTCGCGTGTGATTTTCTGGAATCAACATTACGCTTCGGGTGCCGCAACCAAATCGATCCACGGCGCTCATCACCGCTTGTACGACCAAGGGATGAAATTGCGGGTTCAAATTGTTGAAACCCGCCGGAAACAAATTGGTGTCGACCGGCGCAAGCTTGTAGCCCGCGAAGCGCAGATCAACGCTCGCATAAAACGGCACCGCATGGGTCTGCCATTGCTGTCGAAAGTACGCCTCAAGATCAGGCTGAGCGTCGATGAAATTGCGCTCAAGCTGAGCGAGTGGCCCCGAAAGGGCCGTAGTGAGATGTGGAACCATACGCGGAGTTTAAGGGCGAAACGTCGGTTTGCAAGTGACGTTCAGGTTTCAGCTGCGCGAAACTTTTTCAGTTGTGCCTGCGCGCCGTTCGCGCTGGGCTGGATGCTCCGTGCGCTAAAGCGATATCGGATCAATTTTTTGACGCAGATTACACAGATTGCGCAGATGAACACAGCTTATTTTTTGGCCAATCGCCGCATTGCTTTTACTAATCTGCGGCAATCAGCGTGATCTGCGTAATCTGCGTCAAGAGAAAAAACGCTGCATGGTGTGGCACAACGGTCAGCGCTATCGAATATCCTTCGCTCACCGTTAACGCTTCAAACGATCATGGAACGCCGCCCACTTTTTCACGCCAACCTCAATGTCTCCGTCATCTGCCTCGGCACTATGACTTGGGGCGAACAAAATACCCAAGCCGATGCGCATGCGCAGCTTGACTTCGCGATGCAACACGGCATCAATTTTGTCGACACCGCCGAGATGTATCCCGTGCCGCCACGCGCGCAAACCGGTACTGCGACCGAAACAATTTTGGGCTCCTGGCTCGCCATTCCCGGCAATCGTCAAAAGATTGTGTTGGCAAGCAAGGTGGCTGGCCCCGGTCGCTATGACTGGCTGCGCGCCGACACGCAACTGCACAAGAAAACGATTTTGGAGGCCTGTGATGCGAGCTTAAAACGGCTCAACACCGACTACATCGATCTGTACCAAATTCACTGGCCAGATCGCAATGTGCATGCGTTTGGTTCATGGCAATTCAATTCTGGCGCAGAGCGGGATCACATTCCGATTGCCGAACAAGTTGATGCGATGCAAACGCTGATCAAAGCAGGAAAAATTCGCGGCTACGGCTTGTCGAACGAAACGTCGTGGGGCACGACGATGTTTTGTCGCGAAGCGGAGCGACTCGGTGCACCAAAGCCAGCGTCGATTCAAAATGCCTACAGCTTGGTGAATCGTTCGTTTGAGGGCGATCTGGCCGAGGTGAGCTACCGTGAACAAGTGCCGCTGTTGTCGTATTCACCGCTGGGCATGGGCTTGTTGACCGGTAAATACAGCAAAGGCGCGATGCCCAAAGGCTCACGCTTTCAAACGTTTAATGATTTCGGCGGACGCTACCGTCGACCGCTCGCGATGCTGGCCAGCGAAGAGTACGTGGCGCTCGCAAAGAAGTACGGCGTGTCACCGCTACAACTCTCGCTCGCCTTTGTCGTCAACAAATGGTTTGTTGCCAGCGCGATTATCGGCGCGACGAGCGTGACGCAGCTCCAACAGATTTACAACGCCTACATGATGCAAATGCCCGCCGAATTGCTCGCCGAGATTGAAGCGATTAGCAATCGGTATTTGCATCCGGCGGCTTAACGCGAAACAAGGCAATGCGCAGTCCCTCCCCCTTCAAGGGGGAGGTTAGGAGGGGGATGGTTTTCGGCGGCAAACGTGAAGATTGCGGATCCGAAAACCATCCCCACCCTAGCCCTCCCCTTGAAGGGGAGGGAACAGAACCAGACTTCAGTATCGGGTGTTTCGCCTTGCCTTTGTGGCAGTTTGGGCGAGGGTTGGTTTTGCCACAGACTTGACAGATGAACACGGAGTTCAAGCGGTACGCGACCGATCTGTGAAATCGGTGGCAAAAAGAAGCAAGTTCAAATGTGCATCGCTGCCAACACCCCAACCACAATCCCCAATCCCGCCACGCCATACATGCCGTATTCGAGCCAGCGCAGTTTGGTGAGAAGCGCGATGGCGGCGAGGGCGATGGCGATTTGTAACGCGGTGGTGGCTTGAGCCCAGCGATGATGTTGATGAATCTGTTCGTCGCTTTTGACGTCCCACGCTTTGGATTCGGCTTCTAGCTTTTCGGCTTCCTTTTTGATTTCGGCCTTTTCGCCTTTGTAGCGCTTGATTTCGTCAGCGTAAAACGCTTTGCGTGACTCAGGCGCGAGCTCAATGGCGAGCTCGCTCAAATTCTGTTTGCTGCTCTTGGCTTGGTAGTAATTCCACTGGTTGGACGCTTCGGTTTTCTTGATCGCTGCGTTGTTTTTGAAGAGCCCCGCGTTGGCCTGCGTTGCGCCGCCTTGATACGCAAACAGCGCACCGATGGTGGCGATGATCGCAGTCACGACAGCGATGCCGCCTGCATGCGATTTGTGGCCACTGTCATGGTCGCCATGGCCACCTTGGCCTGCGTGTTCGAGCTCGTGATCGTGCGGACCGTGTACGTGAAAGCCACCACCTGACATAAAAAATTCCCTCTGAAAATGAATGCAAACGGCCTGTAGTTTAGCCGTCGTGATGCGTGCGTAAAATGCGGACTCGCCTCCCTTTTTGCTTTTTTCGTTTCGCTGACCGGCCGACGAAGGACAGTGCTTTTCGCAATGAACTCAGCCCCCACTTCTGCGCTCGCGCTCGGTCTCGACTTCGGCACGACCAATACAGTGATCGCGAGCTCCAGTGCACCTGGCGTGGCGAGTGTTCTACCCTTTCAACTCACGTCCATGATCGACGAACGAGTGCACAACACGTTTCGTTCAGCCATGTGCTTTTGGGAAGAAGAAGGTGACGCGAGCCACGATCTGCGATTTGAAGCCGGCCCTTGGGCGATTGAGCGATTCATCGAAGACCCGGCCGATTGCCGTTTTCTGCAATCGTTCAAAACATTCGCAGCGAGCCCGTCGTTTTCAGAAACGCATATTCACGGCAAGAAATTCACGTTTGAAGACCTGCTCACGGCGTTCATTGAACGGCTACGCACGCATGCGGGCCCCGCGCTCGCGGAGCTGCCACTTCACTTGGTGGCGGGTCGCCCCGTGGCGTTTGCGGGCATTAGCGCAGACGAACGATTGGCCCTTGAGCGCTATGAGCGCGCGTTTAAGCGGGTTGGATTCGCCGAGATTACCTATGTGTATGAACCGGTTGCGGCCGCCTATTTTTTCGCGCAGCGATTGACGCAAGCCGCGACGGTGTTGGTCGCCGATTTCGGCGGTGGCACCAGCGACTTTTCGATCATCCGTTTCGAACCAGGCGAGCGCGCAACGGGCGAGTCGCTGCGCTCGATTCCGCTTTCGCATTCGGGTGTCGCCGTGGCGGGCGATGTATTTGATTATCGAATTTTGGAACATGCGATCTTGCCGCAACTCGGTCACCGCGCACGTTACAAAAGCATCGACAAGATTCTCGAAGTGCCCACGCACTACCACCACCGTTTTGCGCAGTGGAATCAGCTCGCGTTGATGAAAGCGCCGAACGTGCTCCGTGAGCTCCGTGAGTTTTTGCGCTACGCCATAGATCGCGACGGGCTCGCGAAATTCATCGCTTTGATTGAAAATGATTTGGGCTATCCGCTGTACAAATCAGTGGCTGATGCCAAGGCTGCGCTGTCGCACCAAGCGACGACCCAGCTCGATTTTCACGCCACGGGTTACAACTTTGATCTCTCGCTCAACGCCACGATTCACCGCGCTGATTTTGAACAGTGGATCGCTGATGATTTGCGAAAGATCGAGCACGCCGTTGACCAAGCGCTGAGCCGCGCCGCGCTCGACGCCAGTGCCATTGATCGGGTGTTTCTCACTGGCGGCAGTTCGTTCGTGCCCGCCGTTCGAGCGATATTTGACGCGCGCTTTGACCCGAGCAAGATCGAAACGGGCGATCAGCTGGAATCGATCGCCTACGGACTCGCGCTGATCGCCAACAGCGGCGATGCTGCGGCGTGGCGAGTTAGCTAATTTGAGACAGTCGAGTGACCGTTTGACGGCTTGATTCTGCCGCTCGTCTAGCCTTTTTGTCTTGGACAAATGATTCACGGGCAACTATGCTGTTGGCATATAGAATTTTCAATAGCGTTCGACCGAGCGCTAATAACAGCAAAGTATCGAGGCACTTTTATGAAGTTTTTATCGTTGGCGAGCCGCAATAGCGGCGTCGCCTCTATGTTTGCGTGCGCGGCGATGGCGCTGGCAGGTTTCATGTCGGGCGCAGCCGTCGCTCAAGTCAAAGACATTGATGACGCGGTCTACAAAGCGTCGCGTCAGGGCATGCTTGTTCAGCGCATCGCCAAATCCTATTTGGCGCTGGCTCAGAAAATCGAGCCCGCCGCAGCACGTAAAGTGCTCAACGACTCCGTGGCGCAGTTTGATCGCCACCTAGTGGAGCTCAAGGTATTTGCGCCCACGCCCGAAATTAAGGCCACCTACGGCCAAGTTGATGCGCCGTGGGCTCGGTTCAAGGAGCATGTGGTGGGCGTTGCGCCTGCGCCGACCACGGCCGCCCGGGTGATGGAGCTTGAGGTTGAATTGATGCGGATTGCGCTTCGGGCGTCGCAGCAGTTGCAGCGCGAGAGTAAGGTCGCGACCACACAGCTCATCGTGTTCGCCGAAACCGATGCGATCTACTCGCAGCGTGTGGCAACGCTCTACTTTGCCGGTTTAAATGGTGTGGGCGGCGACACGGCTGGCGAGATGCAGAAGGTGCGGGATGATTTCGTCCGAAACATTGCCTCGCTCAAGCGGGCACCAAAGCTTCCGGCCAATCTGTCTCCAAAGATTGAACTGGCGGAATCGCAATGGGCGTTTCTTGACAAGGCCATCGCCAATCGGGGCGATGCTCGAAACCGTGTCACGTTAGGTGGCAACGTTTTTAAAGCAAGTGAGCGCGTACTCGAGGTGCTAGAGGAAGTTGCGTCGACGCTTGAGAAGCTCTGATCGCTGCTGATTAGCGCGGCGGGGCTTCAAACATGAAGAGAAGCGCCGCTTGCGCTAAGTATCTTTCGCGCTGAATACCAATATCTATTTGGGGTACAACGTGTTTCAGCCGACTATCGATAACTTGCCAAAATACTCTGAAGCCCACGCATTACAGCGCTTTTTGCTCAACTGCTGCTTGCAGCTGCGCCACGTTGAGTCGAACTTTGTGTTTTGGCTCGGGCGCGCGTCCGGGCTCGCGAACGGACAGCCGCATCGGCCAATCTGAGTCGTCGATCACGTAGTACGGCTCGCCGCCGCGTGTGAGTTCTGGCGTGAATTCCACGCCTAGGTTCATCAGTGCGTATTCGACGTCTTTGGCGCTCTCTGGCGCAAGCTCGATGCGAATTTCGCTGCCGGCATGGGCCCAACCTTCTGCCACAGGGCCCACGAGCATTGGGTTAAAGCGCGTCAACTCCAACATCGCTTCGAGCGCGCACTCACGTTGCGCTTGCAGCTGCTCGGCAAATGCCTCACCGCCATAAAGCCTTTGGTAAGTTTTGATCTCGGAGATGATGTCGTCGTCGGTCGGCAGCGGTGTGCCGTGCGCGGGGAGCCCCAGCTCGGCCAACGCCTTGCGCCGCGCTAACGACCAATCCGTGAGCTCGGACTCAATGATGATCCGCGCAGCGATGGCGGCGATTTCAGCCCGCGCGGAGCTTGTTTGACGGTCACTCACGAGCCCTCGCTAGCCGCTAAAAAAGCTGCTGACGCACTTCTTCGTCTTGCTTACTTCGAGCGCCCTCGTTGCCAGTGAGCGGATCGACAAATCCGCGCGCCGGGAATTCGGCGTAGAACCAATCCGAACCTGTTTTCACGGACTCCGTGAGGCCGCTGCCGTCGGTCTCGCCCACGTTGGCGCTCACCACACCTTTGGGCGGCACGAGCGGCTTCTCGGGCACGCCTTTGAGCGCGGTTTTCATGTAGTTGATCCAAATTGGCAGCGCCACGCCGCCGCCGGTTTCGCGTTCGCCCAATGATCGCGGCTGATCGTAGCCCACCCATGCCACACCCACTAAGCTTGCGTTGTAGCCCGCAAACCAAGCGTCAAAGCTGTCATTTGTCGTGCCTGTTTTGCCCGCTAGATCGCCGCGACCGAGGGAGAGCGCTTTGGTCGCAGTGCCAGCGCGCACGACATCGCGCATCAAGGTCGTCATGATGAATGCGTTTCGCGGATCGATGGCTTGTTCGGCGTCTTTACCAGCTACTGCGGGCGTTTCCTCGAAGATCACGTTGCCTTTGGCATCAACGATCCGCTTGATGAAATGCGGTTTCACTCGGTAGCCGCCATTGGCGAACACCGCGTACGCCCCCGCCATTTGCATGGGATTGGTTTGGCCGGCACCCAGCGCCAAGGTCAGATACGCAGGTGTGGTTTTTGGGTCGAATCCAAATTTGGTGACGTAATCCTGTGCGTAGCTCGGGCCAATCGATCGGAGGATTCGGATCGACACCATGTTTTTCGATTTCATGAGCGCTGTGCGCACTCGCATCGGCCCATCGAATTTGCCGTCGTAGTTTTTCGGCTCCCATTCGTCGCCGCCCGTTTGCGCGGCTGAGAAAAACAGCGGTGCGTCGTTGATGACCGTGGCCGATGTAATCCCCTTTTCAAGCGCGGCGGAGTAGATGAAGGGCTTAAACGACGAGCCGGGTTGGCGGCTCGCTTGGGTGACGTGATTAAACTGGTTGCGATAGAAATCAAATCCACCGACCAAGCTGCGAACCGCGCCATTGCTGGGGTCTAGGGCAACGAGTGCAGCTTCAACTTGCGGCAATTGAGTGATGCGCCACGTCGTTTTTTCATCAGCTACGATCCGCACAATTGCGCCGCGCCGAAGTTTTTCACTCGGCGGTGCGGCGTCAGCAATGGCTTGCCGAACAAACCGGATCGCTTCGCCTTCAAGGCTGTAGTTCTCGCCTTCGCCACGCGTTAGGAGCACCTTTTTGCTGTTTGCTTCGAGCACCACGGCTGTGAGCAGATCATCGCTGTCGGGGAACTGCTGCAATGCGCCCTCAACCGCCTCCGCAAGCGCTTCTTTGCCTTTGGCGGCGGCGGGCAAATCAACGTAGCCCTCAGCGCCGCGAAAGGCCTGCCGACGCTCATAGTCCAACACACCTTTTCTTAGCGCCTGATAGGCCGCTTCTTGGTCGCGAGCGCGAAGCGTGGTCGTCACCGTCAGGCCACGTGTGTAGGCCGTTTCACCGACGAGGTCGAACACGAATTGACGCACCATTTCGTTGGCGAATTCGGCGTGAATGGCCGGTCCGGTGTCGGTTTTGAGGGTTGACGGCGCGGCAAGGGCGACTTTGTAGGCATCGTCCTTCAAATAGCCCAAATCGTGCATACGGCGAAGCACGTACTGCTGGCGCAGCGCGGCGCGCTTGGGGTTGGTGAATGGGTTGAAAGCAGACGGCGCTTTCGGCAATCCGGCCAGCATCGCGGCTTCAGCGGCAGTGACTTGCGCGAGTGGTTTGCCGTAATACGCCTGCGATGCCGACGCGAAACCATAGGCGCGTTGCCCTAAAAAGATCTGGTTGATGTAGAGCTCGAGAATCTGATCTTTAGTTAGTTCGCGCTCAATTTTGAAAGTGAGCGCTACCTCATTGGCCTTGCGAAGCAGTGTTTGCTCGCGGGTCAGAAAGAAGTTTCTGGCCACCTGCATGGTGATCGTGCCCGCACCTTGTCGCGAACCGGTGGTTGCGTTTGTGTACGCGGCCCGGAGCACGGCGACCCAATCGACGCCTGAGTGGTCGTAGAAATTGGAGTCTTCTGCCGCAAGGATGGCATCCTTGACGTTTTGCGGGACATCGGCGAGTTTGACTACGGTTCGGCGCTCTTCG
>JAAFHR010000320.1 GCA_013298455.1 Betaproteobacteria bacterium
GAGCTGAAATTGAATGCCGATTATTGGGCGAAAGACTTGCCCATTCGCCGTGGTCACTTTAACTTTGAGCGGATCGCGTACCGGATGTACAAGGATCGCGATGTGACTCGCGAAGCCTTCAAGGCTGGCGAATTCGACATCATGAGGGAGCTCGGAGCCCGCTCGTATGCGCGGCTGCACAAAGGCCCCAAATGGGACGACGGTCGCATCATCAAGAAGGCATGGGGCGTTGATACCGGTGCGATGCTGCAAGCGATCAACCTAAATTTGCGACTGCCGCGCTTCCAAGACATTCGAGTGCGTGAAGCGATTGGCTTGGCGTGGGATTTTGAAAACTACAACAAGCTCGGCACGTTTACCCGCGCCAACAGCATGTTTAACAACACGCCGTTTGCTGCGGTGGGCGAGCCTTCCGCTGCGGAGCTTGCGCTTCTAGAGCCGTTTCGCGCGCAGTTGCCCAAGACGGTGTTTGGCCCCGCATTTCAAGCGCCACGCACCGACACTCATCCGAATGCACTTCGAGAAAACCTAAAACGCGCAGCGAAATTGCTCTCGGACGCAGGGTGGAATATTGCCGCCGATGGGCGACTGCGCAATGCCAAAGGCGACGCGTTTTCGATTGAATTTTTAGAACCGTCACAAACCGGGCGCTTCGTTGAATTTGAGCGCAATCTAAAAATTTTGGGGATCGAATACAAAGAACGTTTGGTTGATTTCGCGCTCTACCGAAAGCGCCTAGAAACGTACGACTATGAAATGTGCATTATCGTGGAGGGCAAGTTCACCTTGCCCAACCCAAGCTCGATCAAAAAACTCTACGGCAGCGCCGAAGCGGATATTCCCGCGAGCAATAACTACCGCGGTGTTAAGAGCCCTGCGGTTGATGCGCTGATCGCAAAGATCGATGCGGCTTCAACGATGGATGAACTCATTGCGGCGTCAAGGGCGCTGGATCGCGTGGTGATGTGGAATCACTGGCAGGTGCCGATGCTTTTCACCAAATCCGAAGCAACGTCGTACTGGAACAAGTTCGGTATTCCCAAAGTGAAAGCGCGGTTCTTCCAGATCGACAGCTTGCCTGATGTGCATAGTTTGCCTTGGCCGCTTTGGACATGGTGGGATAAGTCGCTCGACACTGCCGCACCCGCGAAATAGCCTATAGAGCCAGACCATGTTGATCTACATCTTGAAACGAATCGCGCTGATGTTGCCCACGCTCCTCGGCGCGCTCACCATCACTTTTTTGGTCATGCAGTTCGTGCCCGGCGGACCGATTGAACAGATCATGGCCGAGGCGCGCGATGGCAGCGGCGGCGACGCAGGTGGCTACCGAGCCAGCAAAGACACCGACGCCAAACAAATCGCCGAGCTCAAGAAACTCTACGGTTTCGACAAACCCGTTCATGAGCGCTACGTTGACATGCTCATCAACTTCGCGCGCTTTGATTTGGGCAAAAGCTTCATGCACAACAAAGATGTCTGGACGCTCATCAAAGAGAAGCTGCCAGTGTCAATTAGTTTGGGGTTGTGGAGCTTTTTGCTGTCGTATTTGATTTCGGTACCGCTAGGAATTTCCAAAGCGATGCGCGAAGGATCCCGCTTTGACACGATGACGACGCTCGCCGTACTCGTGGGCTATGCGATTCCCGGTTTCGTGCTCGGCATTTTGCTGATTGTGCTTTTTGCAGGCGGCAGTTTTTGGGATGTGTTTCCGCTGCGCGGACTAACGAGCGACAACTGGGAAGAGCTGAGCGCCTGGGGCAAAGTAAAGGACTACTTTTGGCATTTGACGTTGCCGTTGATCTGTTTATCGATTCACAGCTTTGCGGTGATTACGATGCTCACGAAAAATACTTTTGTTGAAGAGATTCGCAAGCAGTACGTGCTGGTGGCGCGGGCGAAAGGCTTGTCGCAACAGGGCGTGTTGTATCGACACATTTTCAGGAATGCGCTCTTGCCTTTGGTGACGCACTTTCCAGCGGCGTTTATCGGCGCATTTTTCGCGGGTTCGGTGTTGATTGAAACACTGTTTTCGCTCGACGGGATGGGCTTGCTGGGCTACGAAGCGATTGTGCGTCGCGATTACCCCGTGGTGCTCGGAACGCTTTACTTTTTCACCTTGATCGCGGTGGTTACCAAGTTGATTTCGGACATTCTTTACCGTGTGATTGATCCACGCGTGCAGTTTGGGAGCGTGAGCAAATGAGCGCCACAATCACACCCGGAGCGACGCCCGCCACGGATGCAGTTGCAGAGCACCCAACGCCCGCCTACAACGCACAGCGAGCCGTGTCGCTCTCACCGTATCAACGCGCTTGGGCGCGCTTCAAACGCAATCGTTTAGGCTACGTGTCGCTGTGGATTTTCATGGCGATGTTGGTGCTTTCAACGGCTGCGGAGCTATTTAGCAACGACAAACCGTTTGTGGCCCACATCAACGGCCAAACGGTGTTTCCGATGTTGAATAATCCAAGCGAAAAATCGCTCGGCGGTGATTTCGTCACGGCGACTGATTGGAAAGACCCGTTTATCAGTGAGCTGCTGCAAAAGCCGGGCAACTGGTCAGTGGGTGCGATCAACCCGCACTCGGCGCAGTCCACCGATTACTTCAGCAAGGCCGTACCGCCGTCGCCGCCGAATTCATCGAACTGGTTGGGCACCGATAGCAATGGTCGCGATATGGTCGCTCGCTTGCTTTATGGATTTCGTGTGAGCATTTGGTTCGCTGTCGCTCTCACCATCGTGGGCACTTTCATCGGTGTGGCGATGGGCGCCATCATGGGCTACTTTGGCGGTTGGGTCGATTTGACGATGCAGCGCATCGTGGAGATTTGGGGCGCGGTGCCAGAGCTCTACTTCCTCATCATCTTCGCGGCGATTTTTGAGCCGTCATTGGGGCTGCTATTGATCTTGCTGGCGCTGTGGAGTTGGATTGGATTGTCGGATTATGTGCGCGCTGAATTTTTGAGAAATCGTTCGCTCGAATACGTGAAAGCCGCTCGGGCGCTGGGTTTGTCGAATATGCAAATCATTCGTCGGCACGTGCTTCCCAATTCGCTCACGCCCGTGATTACGTTTATTCCGTTTCGAATGAGTGCAGCGATTCTCGCGTTGACGTCGCTTGATTTTCTGGGGCTCGGCGTGCCCGCATCGGTACCGTCGTTGGGGCAATTGCTGTTGCAGGGTAAAGCCAATTTAGATTCGTGGTGGATCATCTTTCCAACGTTTTTGCTTTTGACAATCACCATGCTGTTGCTTACCTTTATCGGCGATGCGCTTCGTGATGCGTTTGACACGCGGAAGTCTTGAGATGAGCAACGCACCACTGCTTCAAGTCAAAAGTCTCACCGTCCGCTTTGGCGATTCGGTTGTGGTCAACGGCGTTTCGTTTGATGTGAGCACCGGCGAAAAGCTCGCCATCGTTGGCGAATCGGGCTCGGGCAAGTCAATTACCGCGCTGTCGATGCTGCGTTTGGTGGATGCTGCAAAAACCACCGGACAGATTCTGTTCGGCCCCGACGATTTGGTGGGAAAAACCGACGACGAAATGCAGCGCATTCGCGGCGGTCAGATCGGCATGATTTTTCAAGAGCCGATGACGGCGCTGAACCCGCTCTACAAAGTGGGGCATCAGATTTCCGAAGTGTTGATGCTGCATGAGGGGCTCGACAAGAAAGCCGCTCGCACCCGCTCGATTGAGCTTTTGAAGCGAACCGGGATTCCCTCACCCGATGAGCGCGTGGACTTTTATCCGCATCAGCTTTCTGGTGGGCAACGTCAGCGCGCGATGATCGCGATGGCGTTAGCGTGTCGTCCGAAATTGCTGATTTGCGATGAACCAACGACGGCGCTTGACGTGACCGTGCAAGCGCAGATTTTGGCGCTCTTGGATGAGCTGCAACGCGAAATCGGCATGGCGTTGGTATTCATCACGCACGACTTAAATTTGGTGCGCCGGTTCACAGATCGCGTGGCGGTGATGGAGCGCGGCAATTTGGTTGAAATTGGCACGACCGAGAATGTGTTTTCGAATCCGCAACATGCCTACACGCAGCGGCTTTTGGCAACGCGACCGCAGCGCGTTGTGAAGCCCGTTCCAAACGATGCCGAAACGCTCGTTGAAGCCCGTGAAGCCCGCGTGAGTTTCGCCATTCCAACGGGATGGTTTTCAAGCAAACCGTTTCACGCCGTGAAGCAGGCGAGCCTTGCATTGAAGCGTGGCGAAACGCTAGGCATCGTCGGCGAATCCGGCTCGGGCAAAACAACGCTCGGCATGGCGCTCCTTGCCCTGCAATCCATTTCAGCCGGTGAAGTGTCGATGGGCGGCGTGCGGCTTGATAACGCCGAGCGCGGCGCGCTTCGAAGCATGCGAAAGCGCATGCAGGTCGTGCTGCAAGATCCCTTCGCCTCGCTCTCGCCTCGCATGACGGTGGGCCAGAT
>JAAFHR010000321.1 GCA_013298455.1 Betaproteobacteria bacterium
GCATGTCATTTTCCTTTTCGATCTATGGACAGAGATGTGCTCTGGAAATCCAGAGCGCTTCACTGACTCCCGGCGTTTGTTGTTGGCGTTTACTGGTGCGCTGAAGCGCTTTCGTAAACGTACTTACCGTGGAGCAGAGCCAAGTATTGTAACAGTTCGCTGCGCTCACGGCCACTAAAGGACGACGCTCGCTTCGCTCGCTAAGACGACGCGCCTACGGCGCTAGGACGACGCGGCGCTTCGCTGGCTAGGACGCAAAGCTTTGCCAAGGGTGCTGCGCTTCTTGGCGTGTTGCACTGTGGGCGGTCATGCACGGTGCGCCAACGTCGGGCGTTCGGGAAATCAACATGCCGACGTAGTGCAGCGCCAGCAAAACGCAGCGATGCTGACCGAGCTTTGCGTCCTAGGCCGTATGGCCGTCGTCCTAGCGAGCGCAGCGAGCGTCGTCATCTCGTCCTCTGAGCAGCGCCGCTAGAGGAGTTCGGCGTAGTACTCGTGGGTTGCTGTGTTGACGGTGGAAATTCGGAATTCGACGGGTTCATCTCGCATGTCAAACGCGACCCGGCGAATCACCAGCACTGGCGCGCCGACTTTGATTTTCAGGAGCTTGGCGTGCTCTTCGCTGGCGGCCTCGGCGCGTAGGCGCTCTTCGGTTCGAACGACCGTGATGCCGAAGACCTCTTGGTAGAGGTTGTAGATGGTATTCGGGCGCTCTTTGAAGAGTGGGGCGTTTAATTTTTCAAAGCGAACCTGATCGAGTGTGATGTCGTCGACCGAGACGGCTTTGCCCTCGAGCGAGAGCTTGTTTCGGATGTGAAAGCTCGGGGCACCTTGCGGCAAACCGAGGCGCAGTGCGGCTTCCAGGTCAATCGTTGACTTATGGAAAAACACGGCTTCCACGAGCGGATAGCTTTTGATGCCGATCTGCGGGACGATGTGGAAGAAGTAAAAAAGTAGACGCTCACGGTCATGTGAGGCGACGTAGGTGCCCTTGCCTTGTTGGCGAATCAGAATACGGTTTTCGACCAATTCATCGATGGCTTTTCGAAGCGTACCGATCGAGACGGCGTATTCGGTGGCGAGCTGGCGCTCGGAGGGGATCAGCTGGCCGGGTTTGAGTTCGCCGCTCGCGAGCTGCTCCATCAGCGAGCGCTGCACGCTTTTGTAGAGCGGTCCGCCGTCCATCGTGTTGGTCATCATAGGTGCTGGTCGCTAGGAAACGTAAGAGGGACTTAAAGGGGGCGCAGGTGCGCCGACGGATCATTGACGATTATGTTGCAACAAAACGGCTTTTCAAACAATTACGCCGTTAAATTGGGGGTAAACGCGAAATTTACGTTTTATTGAAAAATACATAAATCGCTCTGTAGGCCAATATTAATAAGGCTTTGATAAGTAAAGCTGGTTTTAGTCGAAATTCAGCCACGCTTCGCCGCGCAAGTCATCTAGATGAGCTAGATGAGTTCTTACAATATCAAACTACGGCAAACAAAACCACACAAAACAGGAGGTTCGAGCCATGAAAATCGTAGTTTCAGAATTTATGGATGACGCCGCGGTCGACTTGCTGCGTGCGAAATTCGGCGCGGCGCAGGTGGTCTATGACGCCGCTTTGGTCGACAAACCCGCCGAACTGGCTGCGGCCGTGGCCGATTGTGATGCGTTCATTGTGCGAAACCGTACTCAGGTGCGCGGCGCGCTGCTCGCGGCCTGTCAAAAGGCAAAAGTCATTGGTCGCTTGGGTGTGGGGCTCGACAACATTGACGTTCCCGCCTGCGAAGCGCGCGGCATACAAGTGATTCCCGCGACGGGCGCAAACGCCCTCGCGGTGGCCGAATATGTGATCGCGGCGGCCATGATGCTGCGTCGGGCGAGCTATCTGTCGACTGCGGAAGTGGCGAGCGGAAAATGGCCACGAAATCGCCTCTCAAGCGGTCGTGAAACGGCGGGTGCAACGCTTGGTTTGATTGGCTTTGGCTCGATTGGGCAGCTCACCGCATCGCTTGCTCGCGGCGTGGGGATGACCGTCGTTGCCTACGATCCGGCGCTCTCGGATGCCCATCCGTCGTGGATGGACACCGGCGCGATTCGTATGGAATTAGATGAGCTGATTTCGAGTGCGGACGTGGTGAGTTTGCATGTGCCGCTGGTCGATGCGACGCGAAATTTGTTCAACGCGCAAAAGATCGCGTCGATGAAAAAAGGCGCGGTGCTCATCAATACGGCTCGCGGAGGAATTGTGGATGATGTGGCGCTGGCCGGCGCGCTCAAAAGCGGTCATCTCGGTGGCGCTGCGATTGACGTTTTCGCCACAGAGCCGATGCCAGCAAGCGACATGTTCGCCAGCTGCCCCAATCTGATTTTGACGCCGCACATTGCGGGTGTGTCGTTTGAAGCGAATGTGCGAGTGTCGTCAATGATTGCGGATGAAGTGATTCGCGCGTTGGCGTAGATTTCATTGCCTCTCTTCCCCTCTCCCTCAAGGGGAGAGGGAGTCGGTTTGTTCCCCTCTCCCCCGGAGGGAGAGGGGTTAGGGGAGAGGGGGAAGGTTCGTTGGGCGCGACATGTGTTCTCCGAGCTAACTGCCCCCTCTCCCCAACCCTCTCCCTCAAGGGGAGAGGGAGTCGGTTTGTTCCCCTCTCCACCAGAGGGAGAGGGGCTAGGGGAGAGGGGGAAGGTTCGTTGGACGCGACATGCGTTCTCCGAGCTAACTACCCCCTCTCCCCAACCCTCTCCCTCAAGGGGAGAGGGAGTTAAATTACCTCGCCGCTACCAAGAAGCCCCGAAACACCATGCCACAACTTCCCGTCATCGAACTCGAATCCCTCTGTATCAGAGCGCTGCAACGCGCTGGCGCCAGCGAAGGCAACGCCGCCGCCACGGTCAACGCGCTGCTCTACGCTGACAAACAAGGCACGGCGTCGCACGGTGTCTCACGCATACCGCAATACGCTGGTCACATGGGCGCGGGGCGCATCGATGGCCGCGCGCAGCCCAGTGTGCGGCGTCAACATGCTGCGGTGTCGGTGATTGATGGTGCTGATGGGCTGGCGTTTCCGGCATGTGACCTAGCGATTCGTCAGGCGATGATCGCGGCGCGCGCGTACGGGATTGGACTGGCGAGCGTGACCAACAGTTACCACGCGGGCGCCGCGATTTATCACCTTGAAGCCGTTGCGAAATCCAACATGGTGGGGCTCGCGTTTTCAAATTCGCCCGCAGCGATCGCCGCGTGGGGCGGTAGGCGTCCGCTCTTTGGTACCAATCCGCTCGCCGCGATCTTTCCCCGGAAAAACGCCGATCCGCTGGCTATTGATTTGGCGATGTCCGAGGTTGCGCGCGGCAAATTGATGGTTGCCGCGAAAGAAGGAAAACCGATTCCGCTAGGCTGGGCGATGGACGAGGCGGGCCAACCCACCACCGACCCCGCCGCCGGGCTCAAAGGCAGCATGGCACCCACCGGCGGTGTGAAGGGCGCGATGCTCGCGCTCACGATTGAACTGCTCGTTACCGCGCTGTGTGGCGCGCACCTTGGCTTTGAGGCCGATTCGTTTTTCGACGTTGAAGGCAACAAACCGCGAATCGGTCAGCTCTTCATCGTGATCGATCCCGCCGCGATGGGTGGGATGGACGTGTTTCATGAGCGCAGCGAAACGCTCATCGCTGCGATGCTTGCCGACGGCGGTGTACGGCTCCCCGGTGCGCGGCGTTATGCCAATGCCGCAAGAGCGGAAAAAGACGGCATCAACGTGCCCGAAGCGCTTTTGCAGCAGCTTCGGGATTTGGCGGGTTAACGAATTCGTAGGTGACGACTTGACGTCGCTCAATCGCTGACGCGCTCGTTCATGAACGAGCGCGGCCAGGTCCGCGCCTACTAGTTCGATTTCTCGGAGGTTTGTAGGCGACGACCTGGCGTCGCTAGGTCGCTGAAGTGCTCGTTCACGAATGAGCGCGACCAGGTTCGCGCCTACCGACGACGTTCGCCATCTGCTCGCGTCCTAGCGAAGCGTCGTCCTAGCGGCAAAGCCGCGTCGTCATCTCGTCCTCAGCCTTAGCTGCGGGGAATGGAGTTGACGTCCTTTTCCCACTTCTCCAGCAAACGCTTACGCTCTGCCGACGAGCCGTATTTCTTGAAATCGTACTGAATCAATTTCATTTGCGAGAAGCGCGGCGCTTCCGGCGGCTGCGGGGCGTTTTTGTTCGATGGCAGCTGGAATTGCTTGGCTTGTGCCGCGAGTTTTTGTGCGTCGGGGGTGAGCGCCCAGTCGTAGAACTTTTTGGCGTTGTCCAGATTTCGAGCGCCCTTCATAATTGACATCGATCCGACCTCATAGCCGGTGCCTTCGCACGGTGCGCTCATCCCCACGGGGAAGCCGTTTTTCTGCTCGCCGGGCACGTCGTGCATGAAAGAAACACCAATCGCTGTTTCGC
>JAAFHR010000322.1 GCA_013298455.1 Betaproteobacteria bacterium
GCGTTTCTTAACCATTTATCGAAAGGCACTGTAAAGTGCAGATAGCCCATATTCGATAGGGCATTTATCAATAAAGCTTATTCCCGAACAAACATCACCCGAGAACCTGCGATTCGGTCGTGCAAAAACTGTTTTGCGGGATCGACAAATGCCCACAAAAAATTTGTGAACAACGCCAGAATCCACCAGCCACGGGCGCTTGGGCCGAAACTCACATAAATCAAAAGGCCGATCACCGGGCCGATCCATGTGGCGAGATATCGGATGACGGCGCGCTTGGTGCTGAGCGTGAGTTCGAATGTGGCGGCGTCTTGGAGGCGCAGCTGCCATGTCTTGAAGGCCAAGGTTCGGCGATGTCGCGTCCAGAAAAACACGAAATAGGCGCCGAGCGTGGCAAACAAATAGAGCTGTTGCAACGTCGCGACCGCGCCCGTGAGGATCGCTGGTTTGCCCGAAGACATCGATTCGCCCGAAATCGCCGCGAAGGCGAGCGCAACGATGAACAGGTACGCAACAAGGAAGAACAACTCATGAACAAACGCGCCAAAACGCCGCCACAGGCCAGCGCGCAGTGGATTTGTCTTCGGATCGGGAATGCGGAGGGGCGTTGCCGCCGAGGCGGTGTTAGGCACGCCGGGCGCGGAGGACGAGGAGGGGGCTTCGGAAGTCATGGCGCAATGTTAGCGGCGGGAACCAATCGTTCCGCGCGCCCCTGCCGCGATTACGGCTGAGCGGAGCCCGCCCCGAAGCGCCTGCGCGCCCGGGGCGGTGGAGCCTGCAGGAGTTGACGCCTAAAACAAGTTGGCGCGAATTCCCAGCTTGAAAGTACGACCATACTGCTCGTACTGCGCGTTGAAGGGGCGCGAGCCTTGGTAGACGTAGTAGCGCTCGTTATTCAAGTTGATCGCTTCGAACGAAATCTGCACGGATTTTGACGCTTGGTACTTGAGCGAAAAATCCAATTGCTTTTGCGTGTCGACGCTTAGATCTTGACCCGCGTCGAGGATGTCGGAGCCAACTTGCAACAGGTACGGCGATTTGTAATTGAGCGCAACCCGCATGCTGATCGGACCTTTTTCGTAGCCCAAAATCAGGTTCATCACGCGGTCGGATTGGCCGGGCATTTTGATGCTTCGGGAGAGTGTTTTGCTGGTCGCCTTATCAAAGCGGCTGATGTTGGCCGACGAATCGGTGAACGTGGCGTTGACACTCACCAGCAAACCGTCCCACGGCGATGGCAAACCCCGGAGGGCATGCGAATACGCCAACTCAATACCATTGACGCGGGCTTTGTCGCCATTGGCGAAGCTCGTTGCGGTGGTGTAGCCGACCCAGCGCCCAGTGCCCGCCAAGTTGGTGGTGTAGGTGAAATTCTTGATGTCTTTCGTGAAGGCGTAGGCCGACATGCTGCCGTTTTTGCCGAGCATGCGCTCGATGCCTACGTCGAAATTGGCGGACTTGAGGGGTTCGAGATCAGGGTTCCCAATGCTCGCCTCGGTGGCGCTAACCAAATTTACGCCGGGCGCGAGTTGGTTGAAATTGGCTCGAACCACCGAGTTGGTCCAAGCGGCGCGGATTGATGTGGCCGGGTCAAGGTCGTAGCGCCCCTGCAGCGTTGGCAAGGTATTGGAATACGAGCGCTCGCGGCTCAGCGGCACGATCGACGTGGCACCCGCGATTTGACTGCCGAACGCTTTGAACTGCGTGCGCTCCATGCGCACACCCGTGAGCAGATAGAGCTTGTCGAAATTGGCGCTTGCCTGAACGTAGGCGGCGTCAATGTCTTCGTTCATTCGGTAGTCGTTGAGCGTCGAATCAATGGCGTTTCGTGCGCCAGCGCGCGGCAATGCGGCCACGCGCGCACGAACGAGGTCAGGATCAATCCCAGGGCCAATCGCGCCAAACGGAAAGTCGAGCACGCCGCGGGTGAACGCGCTCATCGAAGTCGACCCAGCGCCCCAGTAATTCGGGCTCGTGGCGCTGCTGCTGTTGTAGCTCCAGAGCTCGGTGTCGTTGCTCTTTTCGCGCCGACTAAATTTCGCCCCCGCTTTGAGCGCTGCTTCAGTGTCGGCAAGCTTCAGAGCACGAGTCACGTCGAATCGCGCATGCTTTTCTTCGTCGCGGCTGGTGCGTTGTTGCAGGGTAATGGCGTTGAGGTTGTAGCTCGCGGGGTTGACGAGGCTGGTGGGGCCAAACAGGATCGGCGCTTGAGTGTTGTTAAAGCCGACGCCCACAAAGTTTGATGCGCCACGGAAGCGTGCGTCGTTGAGTTGCTCGGGGGTGTCTTCGTTGGCGTTGCTCATGGCGGCTGAGGCGTTGAGCGTCCACTCGGCGAAGCGCTGCTCAGTGCCCAAAACGAAGGAGTTGATTTCGCGGGTGTATTTGCGTTGGCGCAAGCGGCGCTCAATGCGGCCAGTGACCGATTGGCCGTCGGCTGCGCTGCCGCCTACGATGTTGCTGAGCGTTAAACGGTCGCGAATCTCGTCATCGCTGAATTGCGAGGCGAAAGAATGTAGGTAGTAAGACGACGCCGCGTCGGGACGAAAATCAATGTTGAGGCCGAGGGCGTTGCGCTCTCGTTGCGGTGCGTAATCGCGAAGCTCCAGTGCGGTTAGCCGATTCGCGCTGGTCCACGCCCCGCCCGTTTCCACGTCGTCCGAACCAAACTTTCTTTGCTCCAAACTCACCGCTGCGGCGACGCCCAGTTTGCCGTCTAAAAATCGATCTGCCCACAATACGGAGCCGCTAGGACTCGTTTTTTTACTGTTTTCGTCGTAACTGCCGTCGCCAGTAACGGTTAGAAGTCCCTTGGGCAGATCAAACGCGGACAGCGTTTTCACTTCAATGGAGCCACCAATCGAGCTGGCATCTTGGTCAGGCGTTAATGTTTTGCTGACCTCCAAGCTTCGAATCAAACCAGCGGGCAAGACGTCGAGCGATACCGCGCGGGTGCTTGCTTCCGGCGATGGCACCAACGCGCCGTTGATCGTGACATTGTTGTACTGCGGCCCGAGTCCGCGTACGGTTACGTAGCGGCCTTCGCCTTGATCGCGTTGCACCGAAATGCCGGGCATGCGAGCCAATGCCTCGGCGGCGTTTTTGTCGGGTAAGCCACCGATATCGTCCGCACTCACGACGCTTACGATGTTGTCGGCACGTTCTTGCGCTGCGACCGCTTTGCTGAGGCTTGCGCCTTGTCCTGTCACGACCACGGCTTCGACGCTCACCGGAGCATTGGCGGCGCTGCGTTGTGCTGCCGACGCATCAGCTTTCGCAGGCGCAGGCGCGCTTTGCGCCCATGCTGGTGCGGCAATGGCGCAGAGCACACTCAAGGTGAGGAGCTTAATGGTTGAGGGCGCGGCGCGGGGATGGACTGTCATAGGGGTACCTGAAGTGTGATGTGGATCGTCTCACTCAGGTCACGACAGAGCGGCGCGAATGGAGTGCAGTGCATTCAGATTTTTCACAACGCACTCGCGAAAATCACGACACATTTGTGACGTAATGCGACCCGCGAGCTGCACCAATATCGTCATCAAACTGCAATGCTTGACGAAAGTTTGTGACATATCCTGCGCCGTTAACTGTCGTCAAACAAACGTGAACTGCTCTACTGAAATTGTGCGATTTAGAGGTTGGCTCATTGGGGCTATGGGCGAGCGGAGGACGATCGCGCTCGTTTTGCTCGCGTGCCTGCTCCAGCTGTTCATGAGCGGCTGCACGCACGTTGAACTGGCCACAGCGAGCAGCGCTCAATCTCAGCTCGCCATCGGTCAAACGCCCTCAGCAAAGGGTGATGTTGAATCGCTTGGTCACTTTGCAACAAAGACGCTTTATCGCCCGCAGCAAGCGACAGCGAACTACGCGCCGCCGCCACCGGGCTACGAGCCAGTGTTTACGCAGCTCGTCGCTCGACACGGCGCGCGCGGCCTCTCAGGGCCGGGCGCCGATTTGCTCGCGTACAACTTGTTTTTAGAGGCGAGGGCTCGTGGCGCGCTCACGCCGCTGGGCGAGCGCTTCGGCCCCGACGTCTTGCAGATGATGCGAACCAATGCGCTTCTGGGGTATTCACCCGATACAGCGAAGTCGGCGCGTGTGCCCGGCTATGGCAATTTGAGTGCGCGCGGCGTTGACGAACATCGTGCGCTTGCACAACGCATGCTGGCTCGGCTGCCGTCGCTATTTGCCGCGCCCGCAGGACCGACGAATGCGTTGCCGAACGCCGCTCGCGCAAACGGCGCGCGACTCATCGTGCAAACCTCGGGCGTTGATCGGGCACGGGACAGCGCTCGAAATTTTGTTGAAGCGCTCGTTAACGCGGCGCCACAGGTCAGCGTGGAGGCCGACGCGGTTTCGCCAGTAGCCGCAGCATCGCCCGCGGCGAACAACGCGGCTGTCCACACGCTCTCAGGGTCGGGGGTACAGCG
>JAAFHR010000323.1 GCA_013298455.1 Betaproteobacteria bacterium
TGCTGAGCTCTTCGAGTGGCGGGCGGAGCCGAGCGGAAGACTGGCGGAAGTGATCGTGTTGGATCAGTTCTCAAGAAACATCTATCGAGGCGACCGTCGAGCTTTTGAAGCCGATCCGCTGGCATTGGCACTCGCTCAAGAGGCAGTCGCGGCCGAGGCAGACCTTGCACACAATCAAGTGGAGCGAACTTTTCTGTACATGCCGTATATGCACAGCGAGTCGAAAGTAATCCATGAGGTGGCAGAGCGGCTTTTTCGTGAGCGAGCACCCAAGAACAACTACGACTTTGAGCTTCGGCACAAAGCAATCATTGATCGCTTCGGCCGCTATCCGCATCGCAACGAAGTGCTCGGGCGAGAATCAACGCCGGATGAGATTGCATTTTTGGCTGAGCCGGGCTCTCGGTTCTAGCGCTGTGAGCTCTGCCCCGTCGCTTGAGTGGAGCGACAACGGCAGGCTGCCCGCTGGCCCTGCCGTCCTGCCGTTGGCGCCCGCCGAGCTCGAACGTTAGGCCTCACACAACAACCGTTCCATGCCCGCAAGCAAAACTCCCGTCACGTTGCGCCTCATGACTGAGCACGATCTCCCGATGCTCCACGACTGGCTCAATCGGCCGCACATCGTCGAGTGGTGGGGCGGTGAAGCGGAGCGCCCGTCGCTTGCCGAGGTGATGGAGCATTACCTGCCGAGGGTCATGGCTACGGAATTTGTCACGCCCTACATCGCCATGTTGGACGACGAGCCGATCGGCTATGTGCAGTCATACGTGGCGCTGGGAAGCGGCGACAGCTGGTGGGCGGACGAAACCGATCCGGGCGTGCGAGGAATTGATCAATTCTTGGCAAACTCAAACCAGTTGAATCAGGGGCTGGGAACACGCCTTGTTAAGGCCCTCGTAGACCGGCTGTTTTCGGATCGTGCGGTGTCGAAAATTCAAACCGACCCAGCGCCGAACAACCATCGAGCGATCCGCTGCTACGAAAGGGCCGGGCTTACACAGCAGAAAGTGATCACCACGCCTGATGGCCCTGCCGTCTACATGGTGCAAACGAGAGCGGCGTACGAGACCGCTCGAAGTGCCACTTAGCTCTAAGCCCGAAGCTTTGCGTAAACGCAAGTGTTCCGCAGGCTTCCGTCGGGCGCGGCGGCGTCGTTTCGCAATGTGCCTTCGAGCTGAAAACCACAACGCTCGGCGACGGCACGAGAGCCTTGGTTGAGTTCATCTGTGATGAGTGACACCCGCTTTGCGCCTAGCGTATTGAGCGCCCAATCGGTCAAGGCGTTGACGGCCTCTGTGGCGTAGCCTTTGCCCGTTTCGCTCGTTCGGAGCCAATAGCCAACCTCCGTTTTGGGTAGCTCCCAATCAGTGCGATGTAGGCCGACTGAGCCGACGAGCCGCTCCGTTGATTTTTCAAACGCCAAGTACGGCAAGTCGGTGCGCAGCAGAAAGTTTGCCTGCGCTTGACGACACCGCAGTTCCGCCGATTGCAGCGACGGTTCCATCGCGAGCCACGGCAAAAACCAAAGATGCTCGCGAAGTTGCGCGACGGATTCGACCAAAGCTTCGTGCAGTGCTGGCGCGTCCTCCAGGCGAAACGAGCGCAGCAATAGTCTCGGTGTTTCTAGCTCGGTGGGAACAGGAAAAGTGAGCGCGTTGGGCATGAGGTAAACGCCGCTAGGGGCGTGGATTGAGCGGGAGCCACATGAGCACCTTCGCTTTGAATCCTGAGGGCGTGAGGATGGCCATGGGCTCCGTGCCGTACGCACGGAACCCCGCACTTTCGTAAAGACGGATCGCGGGCGCGTTGCCTTCGGTAACGGTCAGCGTGATCGAGTGCAGGCTATCGATGGATCGTGCATGTTCGACGGCCGCAGTGAGCAGCGCTCGCGCCGCTCCGATGCCGCGTGCGGCGGGGCTCACGTACATGCCGATGAGCAATGCTTTGTGTTTCGTCTTGGGCTTCGCGTTGAATTCAAGCGCGACGGTGCCGATCAGCGCGTGTCCGTTAAACGCGCCGAACGCCGCGCTCAAACCGCTCGGGTCGGCGATGCGCTTGATCCAGTAGCTCTCGGGCTCGTCGGCGCGCTCTGCGGCGGTTGAGGTGAACGCGTCGGCCGCTAGATCGTAGGCCTCCAGCATGAGCGCGCGGTAGGGCGCAACATGAGATGAGTTCAGGCGAGCGACATTCATTGACGCGCAATCGATTTCGGCGACTGGGCGCTGCGCATTGAGCTGCGACTTAACGAGCTACGCAGACTTTGGCTGCCTGTAAAGCGCGCAAATCTTATTGCCATCGGGATCGCGCAGGTAGGCGAGATACATTTTGCCGACGGAACCTTCGCGCCAGCCGGGTGGGTTTTCGCAAGTTGTGCCGCCATTGGCAATGCCCGCTGCATGAAACGCGTCTGCTTGCTCGGTGGATTTCATTGCGAAGCCGAGCGTGCTGCCGTTGCCGTGTGTGGCGGCTTCGCCATTGATGGGTTTGGTGATGCCGAAGGTGCCGGTGGGGCTGCGATAGAAGTAGCGCTGGCCGTTGGCAACACCCGGCGGGATGTCGAGCGTACTTAGCAGGGCATCGTAGAACTTGCGGGAGACTTCCAGATCGTTAACTCCGAACATGACGTGACTGAACATTGGATTTCCTTTTGTGGCTATGGGTGTTGCTAATTTCGCGCCGCGAAAAAAAGTTTGTCATCCTGAGCGGAGCGAAGGATCAGGTTGTACTCGAGTTGCGCTCATTCGACTTAAATCTTCCGCTATCTGATGTTTCGCTGCGCTCAACATGACAGACCGCAGAATGCGGCACTAGCCTCTTGGTAATTGGTGTGCCCGCGTGTTGTCGTAATGCTCAAACGGCTGATGAATCCACGGATTGGTCGGCAGAAAATCAACAAAATAATCTGGGTGAAAAGTTGAGACGCCTTTCTTCCAGAGCACGCCCGTTCGAACATCTTTGAGATGCGGATAACGCGCGGGTAATTCTTGCTTCACAACGTGAAGCGTGTGGCCCGAATCCACCATGTCGTCAACCACCAACACACGTTCGCCGAGCTTCGCGCTGGTCATCGTTAAATGCTCCGAGACGAGGAGTTTGCCGCGCACGGTGCCGCCTTCTTCGACGTAGCTCGATGTGCTCATGATCGCCAGCGGCTTATCGAAAATTCGCGAGAGCTGATCGCCCACGCGAAGCCCGCCACGGGCAATACAAATGATGTGATCGAATTCCCAGCCGTCGTCGTGAACCACCAACGCTAACTGCTCGATCAAGCGATGGTATTTTTCCCAAGTGATGTAGAGGTGGCCGGTGTCTGTCATGGCTTTTTGGCTGAGTTTTTTGAAATGCGGACTTGGGTTGCACGCGGAGAAGGACGTCGTTCGCTTTCGCTCACTAAGACGACGCACCTTCGGTGCTAGGACGACGCTCGCTTTGCGAGCTAGGACGCAAAGCTTGGCGAGCGGTTTTCTCTGAACGATTGTATTCGGAGCTTGTGAGGTTTCAGTGAGGCGCAATTCATTCTTTGGCTCGGTTGTGCCGTTACTGTCGCGGCTCATGCAACACCGTTTCGCTCTGCTGACGGTCGGTTGGCGGCGTGCCACCAACCCTTCGACAAGCTCAGGGCGAACGGATATGGGGCTGGTCGCTACACACCAAACAAAATTGAAGCGCAGCGCCCGAAATGCTTTGCGTCCTAGCGAGCGAATGCGAGCGTCGTCCTAGCACCGCAGGTGCGTCGTCCTAGTGAGCGAAGCGAACGACGTCCTGAACTGAGCGCGACAGCGATCAGTTCAACGGGTGTTGCATTAGGATCGTGTCGTCACGTTCAAAGCCCGTTGAAATCAAGGCAATCGGCACACCGGTCAAGGCTTCGATGCGTTTCAAATAGCTCTGCGCGTTCATCGGTAACTGTTCAAACTTCCGGACGCCGAACGTGGTTTCTTTCCAGCCTGGAAAGGTTTCGTAGATCGGTTTGCAATCGGCGACCGCTGCGGAGCCGTAGGGCAGGCGCTCAATCGTTTCGCCACGGAATTCGTAGGCGGTGCAGATTTTGATTTCGTCCATGCCGTCCAAAACGTCGAGTTTCATGATCGCCATGCCGTCGACGCCGTTGATCTCAAAACTGCGCTTCAACGCAGGGACGTCGAGGTATCCACAACGACGCGGGCGACCCGTAACGCTACCGAATTCGTTGCCGCGCTTGGCCAAACCTGCGCCCACGTCGTCGAACAGTTCGGTTGGGAACGGGCCTGAGCCAACGCGCGTGGTGTAGGCCTTGGTGATGCCCAAGACGTAATCGATCATCTTTGCGCCCACGCCCGCGCCCGGACCCGCTGCGCCAGAGACGCAGTTGGATGATGTGACGTACGGATAGGTGCCGTTGTCCACGTCGAGTAATGTGCCCTGCGCACC
>JAAFHR010000324.1 GCA_013298455.1 Betaproteobacteria bacterium
ATTCGTGTTTTCGGGAGAGCGCCGACGACAGCGGGCCGATCCAAAACAACAGCGCCGGTAGCACCATCGCAAACAAAATCAACGCCACGCCGGGTGCAGTGGCGCCCGTGTCCGCTGGGAAACCAAACGCCGTAAACAACCACGGCTGCTGCATCGCCCACGCCGTTGCCGCAAAAAACGCAAGGCTCAACACCGCCATCATCACGAGTCGTTGAATGATGTGTTTGCGCTTAAAGTGCCCTAACTCATGCGCGAGCACTGCAACGATCTCGTTGTTATTCAAACGTTCAAGCAAGGTGTCAAAAAATACGATCCGCTTGGCCTTGCCGAAACCAGTGAAATAGGCGTTGCCGTGCGACGAGCGCTTCGAGCCGTCCATCACGAAAAGTCCATTGCTGGCAAATTGCGTGCGCTGCATTAGGCCTTCAATCGCTGCTTTGGTGTCGGCTTGTTCGAGGGGTTTGAACTTGTTGAACAGCGGCGCAATGAACGTTGGATACAGCGCCAGCATTAAGAGCTGGAAGCCAATGAAGACGAGCCACGCATAGAGCCACCATAGCGATCCCGCACCGCGCATCAGCCAAAAGAGCAACGCCAGCAGCGGGAGCATGATGACCGCGCCGAGCAGCGTGCCTTTCACTAGATCCAACCAAAACGTCTTGCGGGTGGTTTTGTTGAATCCGAATCGCTCTTCAATCGTGAACGTACCGTAATAGCTAAACGGCAAACCGATGATCCCAGTCACGGTGGAGAGCAGCGCGACCAGCAGCAATTCGCGAATCCATATCGTGGTGCTGAGGTGTGCTGTAAATCCCCACAAAGCAGTGAGCCCGCCAAACAAAATGGCAAGGCTCACTACCACCCCGACGCTCGATTCGATCTTGCCCAGCTGCCCGCGAGCCAAGGTGTAGTCGGCGGCTCGCTGATGATCGCCGAGCGTGATGCTCTCCGTAAACGGCGCTGGGACGGCAGCACGATGCTTCGCGACGTGCCGCAAATGGCGACGAAGCAAAAACGCCTCGATCAGGTACTGCGCCACTACGGCGACTAAAACGACGACAGAAAACAGTTCAAACTTCATAAGCCACGAGTCGCTGTGCGAAAATCAGTTAGCTTTAATTTTCAACGATTTTGGGTTGTGGTTGTCCGATTTCTGTTGCCTTCCTCGGTCTTTGCGGTGGGTGCAGCGAAGAGCCAACCAAGCTCTATGCCGTTCGCCCTGAGCTTGTCGAAGGGTGGGTCGAATGCCACCTGGGCTTCGACAAGCTCAGCCCGGACGGATGAGAGTTTTAGAGCGCTTGAACCTGCTCATTCTTGGGCGCCCCTCGCTTGCATTCACCGCCCACTATGCCTCAAAATCAAAATCACCTCGTCTGGCTCGATATGGAAATGTCGGGGCTTGATCCCGAAGTTTGCCGCATTCTGGAAGTTGCGGTTGTCGTGACGGACAAAGACCTGAACACCGTCGCCGAGGGCCCGGTTCTGGTGATTCATCAAAGCGATGAAGTGCTCGATGCCATGGACGAGTGGAACAAAAACACCCACGGCCGCTCGGGGCTCATCGACAAGGTCAAAGCCTCTAGCGTGACCGAAGATCAAGCGAGCGACTTGATGATCGATTTCTTAGCGCAGCACTTGCCCAAAGGTGCGAGCCCGCTCTGCGGCAACAGCGTGCACCAAGATCGGCGATTTATGGTGCGCTACATGCCGAAGTTTGAAGACTATTTTCATTACCGAAATGTGGATGTGAGCACGCTGAAAGAGCTCGCATCACGCTGGGCACCGGCTGTGAAAAAGAGCTTCCAAAAACGAACCCGTCACACCGCGCTCGCAGACGTTTATGAATCGATTGATGAGTTAAAGCACTACCGTGAGCACTTCATCAAGCTCCCGCCACCCGAGGTGTCCGCTTGAAATTTTGCTCCACCTGCGGCAGCGCAGACATCAAACTCACCACGCCTGAAGGCGATCACCGCCAGCGCTTTGTTTGCCCTAGCTGCAACACAGTGCACTACAAAAATCCGCTCGTTGTTTGTGGCGTGGTTCCCGTCTTCGGCGATCAAGTGATGCTCTGCAAGCGAGGCATCGAGCCGCGTCTGGGCAAATGGACGCTTCCGGCAGGCTTCATGGAAAACAATGAATCGGTGGAAGAGGGCGCGCAAAGAGAGCTGTTTGAAGAAGCGCAGGCGACGGTCACGCTTGGCCCGCTATTGGCAGTACTCTCAGTTCCCTATATCTCGCAAGTTCACATGATGTACGTGGGAGAGATGAGTGAACCCAAGTTTGCCACCACCCCAGAGAGCACAGAGATTCAGCTGTACCGTGAATCGGAGATCCCGTGGGATCAGCTCGCGTTTCGAACCGTGAAGGTCACGCTTGAGCACTACTTTGCTTGCCGCAAGACGGGTGCGTTTTCTGTGAAGTGTGATTCGCTCGTTTGACAATGATCGCGAATTCCGTTGGCGAATCCTTTGCGCCATTCACACCCGCCGCCCGCCATTCATCGCAGCGTGCTGTCTAAGCCGCGCTCTCTCTGCAGAATTCACTCCGTTGCGAATTGCAACGCTTCTTTAGAGGCAATCCAGCATGAATCCGCTTCGCTTTATTACTAGCCCTGTCTCTGATCTTTACGGTGCGGTGATGGCGCCGTTTCGATTCGCCTTTGTTGTGGGGCTGTGCGCCTTTATCAATTGGATGGTTTCGCCCGGCGTTTGGTGGGTGAAATGGGTAGCGTTTGGCATGGGCATCGCATGGTTTGTGGCGTGGGCACGCGCCGCGAAAACGCTCCTGGTAGTTGCCGCAGTGGCTGGCATCGGTTACTACATCTACAAACGCTACGGCGCTGAGGCCAAGGCCCGCTATGACGCATGGCGCAACGACGGCGAACCCAAAAAGCCCGAACAAGCCGTGCAGTACTTGATTGATTCAAAGCTGACGAGTTCACGTGAACAACGAAACGTTGTAAACGCCAATTCCTGAGCGCGTCCAATGTATTCCCCCTCTCCCGCAGGCGGGAGAGGGTCGGGGTGAGGGTGTGGCCGATGTGAGCGCCACTGTGGGCAAGACCCGGCACCGCTCCACCTACAATGCTTTCTTCGCGGAATAAATATCCGCCAAAAAGGAGCATGCCGTGTTGCGCATCACCGAACTCAAATTGCCGCTAGACCATGTCGAAGCGGCGCTGCCCGCTGCAATCATCGCGCGGCTCGCCATCAAGCCCGCTGATTTGCTTCGCTTCACCGTGTTTCGACGCGGCTACGATTCGCGAAAAAAGGCAAATATCGAGCTCGTTTATACGCTCGATGTGGAGCTCCCGCCCGCCGTGGAGCTCGCCACGTTCAAGCGCTTTAAGCGCGATGTCAATATCGTTGAAACGCCTGACACCGGCTACAAGTTTGTTGCACCGAACGATGCGATAGCCAATCGCCCGCTACGCCCCGTAGTGATTGGCTTTGGACCCTGTGGCATCTTCGCTGCGTTGATCTTGGCGCAGATGGGTTTGAACCCCATCATTTTGGAGCGCGGCAAGGTCGTTCGTGAGCGCACGAAAGATACGTGGGGCTTGTGGCGCAAACGCGAACTCAATCCCGAATCGAACGTGCAATTCGGTGAGGGCGGCGCAGGCACGTTTTCCGATGGCAAGCTGTGGAGCCAAGTTAAAGATCCGAAGCACTACGGCCGTAAGGTGCTGCATGAATTTGTGAAAGCGGGCGCGCCGGACGAGATTTTGTTTGTGAGCAAACCGCATATCGGCACCTTTCGCCTCGTGAAAATGGTCGAACACATGCGCGAGCAAATCATCGCGCTGGGCGGTGAATTTCGTTTCGAAGCGCGGGTCATTGATGTGTTGGTCGAAAACGGTCAGATGCGCGGCGTGACGCTGGCAAGCGGCGAACACATCCCGTCAGACCACGTCGTTTTGGCGATTGGGCACAGCGCCCGTGACACGTTTGAAATGCTCTTCGAGCGGGGCGTTTACATCGAAGCCAAGCCGTTTTCATTGGGCTTTCGAATCGAACATCCGCAGAGCATCGTCGATCGCGCTCGCTTCGGCCCGAGCGCTGGCAACCCGATTTTGGGTGCGGCGGATTACAAGCTCGTGCACCACGCCAGCAACGGTCGCTCGGTCTACAGCTTTTGCATGTGCCCCGGCGGTACGGTCGTGGCGGCAACGTCCGAGCCCGGTCGCGTCGTCACCAACGGCATGAGTCAATACTCTCGAAACGAGAGGAACGCCAACGCAGGCATCGTCTGTGGCATCACGCCGCAAGACTACCCCGGCCATCCGCTCGCAGGGATCGCGTTTCAGCGGCAATGGGAATCCCGTGCGTTTGAAATTGGTGGCGGCGATTACAGCGCACCGGGGCAATTGGTGGGCGACTTCCTTGCGGGG
>JAAFHR010000326.1 GCA_013298455.1 Betaproteobacteria bacterium
CTCTCGAACCTCGTCGAGTTTGAATGGTTTGATGATCGCTTCAACTTTTTTCATGGTTCATTCCTGCGGTTTCTTGTTTTATCAATGTTTAATCAAAGGTCAAGTCACGATTTTTGCTTAGCTAAACGGCTTCGCGCCAACCATTGGTGATCGGGTAGCGCCAATCTCGACCGTAGGCGCGAGGCGTAACGCGTGGCCCCACGGGCGCTTGGCGACGTTTGTATTCGTTGATGCGAAGCAAACGCACCACTTTTTCAACCGCTTCCTTCGGCACACCCAGCGCAATGATCTCCGACAAACTCAGATTTTCCTGAACGTAGAGCTGCATGATTTTGTCGAGTACAGGATATTCGGGCAGCGAATCTTGATCGGTTTGATCGTGGCGTAATTCAGCCGAAGGCGCACGTGTAATCACCCGTTCGGGAATCACGCGCCCCAAGCTGTTTCGGTAGTTCGCAAGGGCGTAAACAAGCTCTTTGTCGCAATCGCGAAGCACCCCGAAGCCGCCTGCCATATCGCCGTAAAGCGTGGCGTAGCCCGTGGTCATCTCGCTCTTGTTGCCGGTCGTCAAAACGAGATGACCCGTTTTGTTGGAAATGCCCATCAGAATCGTACCCCGGATACGCGATTGCAAGTTTTCTTCCGATGCATCAACGGCGTAACCTTTCCATTGATCGGCGAGCGCTTTTTCGAACACTTCATAGACCGGCTCAATCGGGATTTCGTCGTAGCGGATACCTTGTACACCGGCCATCCAACGCGCATCTTCCAAGCTGATACTGGCGTTAAATTTCGAGGGCAACATCACACAGCGAACCCGATCGCGCCCGAGCGCATCCACAGCAATCGCCAGCACCACCGCCGAATCAATACCGCCAGAGAGCCCCAACACAATCCCTGGAAATCGGTTTTTGTTGATGTAATCTTTAACCGCTAAAACCAACGCGGCATAAACGTCCGCAGCCTCGCTCTGCTTGGCGTTGAAGCGAACGGGTTTCGGCGCGTTGCCCACGAATTCGACAACCGCAGTTGCCTCAACAAAGCCCGGCAACCGCTGACACACGTCGCCCTTGGCATCCGCCACAAACGATTGGCCGTCGTAAACGATCTCATCTTGCCCGCCGACCAAGTTGCAAAACAGCATCGGCAAACCGAGTTCAACGCCGCGCTGCTTCACAACCGCCTCGCGATCCGCCAAGTGCGAGGTGTCAAACGGCGAGCCATTGATCACCGCAAGCACTTCGGCACCGGCCGCTTTCGCCGCAGCACCAGCGCGTGGCAACCACACGTCTTCGCAAATCAGCACCCCAACTTTCACCCCCGCCACATCGATCACCACGGGCGACGATCCCTGGGCGAAGTAGCGCTTGTCATCGAACACCGAATAATTCGGCAAGTCCATCTTTTTGTAAACAGCAATGATTTCGCCGCCACGAAGCAAGGCAGCCGCGTTGTAGAGCGCGTCTCCATCACGCCACGGCAATCCCACAATCGCCGTGAGCTTCGGCGAGATGGCTTTGGCAAGGGCTTCAACTTCAGTCTTGCAGGCCGCGATAAACGAGGGCCGCAGCAGCAAATCCTCGGGCTGATACGAGCAAATCGAGAGCTCGGGCGTCACGAGCAAATCGGCGTTGACGGCGGCGGCAGACTGCGCAGCGTCAAGCATTTTTGCGGCGTTTCCCTTGAGATCACCGACCATCAAATTGAGTTGTGCGATTACAGCTTTCATAGGGGAGTCATTGTAAAGACCCGAGCTAACGCGTTGTCGCTGTCCCCCTCTCCTGCAGGCCGGAGAGGAAGCTAGCGTTTTACGGCACAATGCCCTCCAATGAAAATCGAAGTAGTTGACACGATACGCGATATCCTCGCTCACGAATGGGACCGTTTGAGCGACGGCGCTCCCGGCGCCATTTTTGTCTCGCACGCCTACCTTAACGCCCTGCACGAAACGGATTGCGCGGTCGCGAAAACTGGCTGGCAAGCGCAGTATCTGTTGGCGCGCGAAGACGACGACGCACTCGTCGGGGCGCTGCCGCTCTACCTAAAGGCGCACTCCTACGGCGAATACGTGTTTGACTGGGCTTGGGCGAATGCCTTTGAACAGGCCGGTGGCGACTACTACCCGAAGCTACTCTGCGCCGTGCCGTTCACGCCCTGCACTGGACCGCGAGCGCTATCAAAACGGGGCGACGTACAAACCGCGCTCATCGATGCCGCGCGAACGCTCGCCGCGAAGATGGGCGTGTCGAGTTTGCACGCCCTCTTCCCCGATGCTGAGGAAGCCAAGCGCTGGCAATCGAGCCAACTGTTGATGCGCCAAGGCGTGCAATTTCATTGGATCAATCACGGCTTTCAATCGTTTGATGCGATGCTCGCTGCGATGACGCATGACAAACGAAAGCGCATCAAGCAAGATCGTCGCTACGTGGCTGAAGCCGGCGTGACATGGCGCACGGCACGCGGCGCTGCCATCGATCCTAACGACTTGGCATTTTTTTATGGGTGCTATGAGGGCACCTACGCAGCACACGGCTCCACGCCGTATTTGTCGCTGGCGTTCTTCGAAAGAATCGTTCGCGATTGCGGCGATGCGATCGTGCTTTTTATTGGCGAGCGACACGGCGCGCGGCTTTGCACATCGCTTTGTATCGTTGACGGCGAAACGATGTACGGCCGCTATTGGGGCACGATGGAACCGCTCAAATCGCTGCACTTTGAAGCGTGTTACTACCAGCCCTTGGCGTGGTGCATCGAGCACCATATTCAACGCTTTGAAGGCGGCGCACAAGGCGCTCACAAACTCGCGCGTGGTTTGCTGCCCACCGCCACCTATTCCGCGCACTGGATCGCCAACAAAAGCTTTGCCAACGCGGTCGACAATTTTTTGAAACGGGAAACAGCGGGGGTTCTGCACACCCTGGATGAGTTGAGCGAGAGTTCTCCGTTTAAAGCGAATGCGTCTTAGGGGCTGTGTTGATAAAACAGATTTAGCGTGCAGATGCGCCTAGTTCAGTTCGCCTTCTACCCGTTCGCCCCGAGCTCGTCGAAGGGTTCGTGGTGCGCCATCAAGGCTTCGACGGGCTCAGCCCGAACGGAAATTGAGATTGGATTTGCTTCAATGGAGGGCGACTTACCGACCGGCGTGGACTGGCGCTACGAAGAACATCTCGATCATTACACCGCGCGCGGTCTCACCACAAACGCCACCAGCAGCACAAGCCTGACCTAAGCCTTGCGATGAAAATTTTCTACACCGATCATTTTGTGTTGCCGCTGCCCGAAGGTCATCGCTTCCCAATGCAGAAATACGCGCTGCTTCGTGAGGCAGTTCAAACACTCGCACCGAATTCGCTCTTCGAAGCCCCTGCTGCAACTGATGATGAACTCCACTTAGCGCACCACAAAAGCTACGTCGAACGGATGTCAAGCGGCACGCTTAGCGCTCAAGAAATTCGCCAAATCGGTTTTCCTTGGAGCCCCCAGATGGCAGAGCGTGCGAGGCGATCCACAGGCGCGACGATTGCTGCGCTAAAAAGCGCGCTAGCGGATCGTTGTGGCATCAATCTGGCGGGTGGTACGCATCACGCGTTTGCCGATCATGGCGAAGGCTTTTGTTGTTACAACGATGCGGCAGTGGCAGCGCGGGTTGTGCAGCGCGACTGCGGCATAGAGCGCGTACTGATTTGCGACTTAGACGTGCATCAAGGCAACGGCACGGCAAGCATCTTGAGCGGCGACGCTTCGGTGTTTACGTTTTCGATGCACGGCGAGAAAAACTATCCGGTTCACAAAGAGAAAAGCTCACTCGACGTTGAGCTTGCCGACGGTTGCGATGACGACACCTATCTCGCCACGTTAAAGCGGCACTTGCCGCAAATCATCGCGGCGTTCAAACCACAGGCAATGATCTATCTCGCGGGCGCGGATCCCTTTGAAGGTGATCGCTTGGGGCGTTTAAAACTCACAAAGTGCGGGCTGCGAGCACGCGATACATTGGTTTTCGAGACCGCTAGAGACAACGCTCTACCCGTCGCAGTGACAATGGCGGGCGGCTACGCACACGACGTAGCCGACATCGTAGATATCCATTTCAATACGGTGCGCACGGCGTTACATGTCTACTCATAACCGCTCCTAAGTTACCTCTCCCCTGCTGGGAGAGGGGAGCAACACTCAACCACAGCGACCAACATGACCACAGACTCCATCCTCGTCGAAAACCACCCCACGCTTCCTGGTGTCGTCACGTTCACATTAAACCGCCCGCAAGCGCTCAATTCGCTCAACCGCGAAATGAGCAACGCGTTCACGCCGGCGATTCAAAAAGTGCTCGCCGACCCAAGCACCCGAGTCATGATCATGCAAGGTGCGGGCGACCATTTCATGGCGGG
>JAAFHR010000325.1 GCA_013298455.1 Betaproteobacteria bacterium
AATCGCGTTCCAACGTTTCCGGGCATCGCCGTGATGCGTTCCCAATTCGGCGAGCACCATTGAGGCTTGATTGTTGAGCTCTTTGTTACTCTCTTCCCGAAGGCTCACCGGCATCGCGGTCACGAGCGTTTTCTTGGGCAGCGCGTTGTGCGATTTCAAATACGTTCGAAGCGCGGACGAGCACACAAAGAGCACGCCATCATTGAGCGATCCGCCCAACACCTTCGCCGCGCCACGCACCGTTGCTAGCGGCAACGAAGCCGTGGCGAATACCCGCTGATTCGAGACATTGACGTTAAACATCGTACGCGGCGCGAAATCAACTGACACACTGCGAGTGCTGAGCGCTTTTTTGATTGCGGGTGTTGCCGCATCTTTGATCGCGCCCGCCACCGACGGAATCGAGCGAACCATCTTGGCGTATTGCGCGAGCGAATTGGAAAAGGCAGCGCCAATCATTTCGCCGATTTTCAAATCCGTTTTGGGAGGTTTTGCTCGCGGCAGAGGCGGCGGCACCTCGCGCGGCACAGCCGACAAATCCAAAATCGCATTGGCCAACACGATGCCGCCTTGGCCATCAAGCGCGGCGTGATGCACCTTGCCGTAAAACGCGATCTGTCCTGTTTTCAATCCATCAAACACCGTAAATTGCCAGAGCGGTTTGGCTCGATCCATCAAGCGCGAATGCTCTTTGGCCACCGCCGCTTCGAGCTGGCGCATGCCGCCGGGCTTGGCGATTGTGACGCGCTGTACGTGGTAATCCATGTCCACATCATCACTGTGTTCCCAGTGCGGATGCCCCAAATCGTAGGGCGCATAAGCCAACACGTTCGAGAACAGTGGCGCGAGATGCATGCGCTTTTGCAGATGCGTGCGAACATCGGCGAGAAAGGTTTTGCTCTGGGCCTTGGGCACGTCGTAGACGCACACGCTCGCCACATGCATCGGTTGCTCGGCCGTTTCCAAATACAAAAACGATGCGTCAAGCCCAGACAGCGTGCGTTTGCTCATAGCCAATTCCTTGAAGGTGCGATGCGAATCGTGAGCGCAATCTGCGTCTCGCTAGCCGCGCTGAAGCGTCAAGCGTAGCAAGTTGTGAGCTGCGATCAAAATGTCAGCCAAGGAATCCCAAAAATATCTGTATGCGCACTACTGGATGCGGCGTTCTGGCAGTTTTAATGAATTATTGAAAACCAACGAAAAACGCACGATCGCCACGTTTAATAAGGCAATCAATCAACGAGCCGATAGCGTTCGTAGCACTCGCCATCGGCTCCGATGGTTCACTCGGTTTGTTGCTACGCCACGTACTGCACGCGATAAAAGTTGTCGGCGTTGGCGGTCAACACCGAGAGCTTCTTCGACGACAAAGGTGTGCGGTCGGCTTCGATCATCGTGAGCATCGAGAGCGAAGTCGCATTGATTTCAACGCGCGCAGAGCGGCCATTCGAAGCGTTCGAAATGAGCGCCACGCCCAACAGCGATGACGAAGCGCTGGGCGATTCCACCATTGCCGCCGCGCGACCCGTTTGCCATGACATGCCTTGCTCAATGCCCAAGCGCAATGCGTCTACCGATTCGCCCGCTGCATCGAGATAGGCTAAGGTGAGGGCATCGCCGCGCACGCCGATTTCGCTCGCCACTTCAAGCCCGATGCGAGAACCTAGAGCTTGCAGTAAATCAGCGCTTGCTGCGTTTGCTTCGCTTTGGGTCGCGGGCGCAACACCAAATGCCGAGGGCATTGTGGCGAATGCTGCAGGCATTGCAGCAACCACCGCCGCTGCCGCGCCGGAGCGCGCCCCACCCAAAACGAAATCGCGACGAGATTCAGCAAACAGCATAACAGCTCTCCTTGAAATGCAACGGCGCGCGGAATGCAGCGCTGGGCGGGGAGCTAACGCGGTTCGCACTAGCCGCGTTGACAGTGTTAGCTAAGCGCCAAACCGATCAACGCGGCATCCAGGCCAAGCTGTGCTCCGAGCCGACGCTTGGCTTGTACTCGCAACCCACCCAGCCTGCGTACCCGCTGCGACGAATCGCTTCAAACACAAACGGAAAGTTGATTTCGCCTGTACCCGGCTCCCCGCGCCCCGGCATGTCGGCGATTTGAATGTGGCCAATATGCGGCAAACTCGCTTGCAGATTGGCGGCGATTCGGCCTTCGGTCATTTGCACGTGATACACGTCAAACATGATCTTCACGTTCGGGAGCGCAATGGCCGTGGCGATTGCGCGGGCGTGTGCTTGCGTGGAGAGCCAATAGCCCGGGCGATCAACGGGATTGAGGGGCTCGATCAGGATCGTTTTTCCCACAAGCGCCGCCTGTTCCGCTGCGAAGCGAATGTTGTCTTGGTAGACCTGTTCGGTCGTTTCAGCGGATTGCTCAGCCGGCGGCACGCCCGCCATCACGTGCACATTGCCACATGAAAGCGCGTTGGCATAGTCGAGCGCAAGTGCAATGCTTTCCCGAAACTCGGTCTGCCTCAGCGCGTGCACGGCAATGCCCCAATCACCAGCAGAAACGGTACCGGGCGGCGCATTGAGCCCAATCAATTGCAAGTTGTTTCGCGTCAATTCTGCACGGATGTCAGCCGATGCGAATTCATACGGAAACCAAAACTCAACCGCCTTGAAACCAGCCCGCGCCGCCATGTCAAAGCGCTGCATGAACGGCACTTCGGTGAAGAGGATGGAAATGTTGGCGGAAAATTTCAGCATGGCAGAAGTGTAGTGTGACGCACTGTAGGAGCGGCTTGCCGCGAAAGAATTCTGTAGGAGCGGCTCTACCGTGATTGCAGTACCCCTATCCGCCATCCGAGAACGCCAACCCATCGCGGTGGAATCGCTCCTACGGTGAAGCACATCGCGGCAAGCCGCTCCTACAGCGCAGATGGAATCAGTTACGCTTCGGGCAAATTTTCATTCAGAGTTCACCGTGCGAATTGTTTACTGCTTCGTTGCCACGCTGATCGGCACCACTACCGCCTTCGCCGCCCCCGTAAAGATCAACGGCGCGAGCTTCGATGCACCCGCCAACTGCCAAGCCGCGCCAGATGCGTTGGTGTGCAACATCGACGGCCAACAGCTCGAAATCTCGGTGCATCGTCAGCCGTTTGCAGCGAGCGCAGACGCCGCTGATTCACTTGTCAAACGCGGGGCGGCTATGCAGGAGCTGCACAGCGGCGTCGTGGCGAGTTTGATGAAAGGCACATCAAGCCTGTACAACAGCTCGTTTGATTCATACGGCAAGTTAAGCGGATTGGGCACACTGATGGCCGGTCGCGGCGAAGTCACCGCACCGTCGGCTCGCGTCGTCACGCTCTATTCCCATGGCGAGCTGTGGCAAATTCTCGAAGTCATCGCCAAGCGCACAGCCGCCGTTGAAGCGCTCACTGAAGCGCTCGCAAAATCGCTCGTTTTGCCGCCCCCCGCGCCCGTCGTTGCAACGACTACGCCATCGGCGAACACTTCAAGGCCCGCGTCCACGCCCGCCGCTCCGGTCGCCCCACCCGCGCCAATCGTAGAAGCCGCACCCCCCGCCCCCGAGCCCAAGGAAGAGCCGCCGCTCGATCCGATCCAGACCTTTCAAAACGCACTCATCACGTTTCAATACCCCAGCGAACTCGCCGTCACCACCGACACAAAAGAGGGCCTTGCGATCAGCGCAAAGCACAAAACTCGCCCCGGCCGCCCGAGCCTCAGCATCACCCTCCGGAGTGTGAAAAACGCTGACGACACCGCAGACGCATTCATCACCGCCCGCAAAGCGGCAGTCGCCGCCAGCATGGGCAACCCCGGCACCGTCAACGTCAACAAACTCGGCGACATCAACGGCAGCGGCTTCGCCATCATCGGGACCCCCGACGTCAAAAAAGGCGGCTCCGGTATCGAATCATTCGAATGCACCTTCGCCACTGTCATCAATGGCAAGCTTCTCGCCGTCACGCTCAACGCCGAGCAAAAATTTGCCGAAGATGCGCAGTATCTTTGGGGCTTGGTGGGAAAGAGTTTGGTGGTGAAGTAGACGCGTGCCTGCACACCTCTAACGGGTCAACAGCGCCACATAAGCCCCATAGCTGAAGCTTCGGTTCTTTCGTTGTCCGCTCGTTTCCACAACAATGCCCAGCGCCACGAGCTGAGCCACGGCGGCGTTGGCGGTCGGGAATGAGGTATCGAGTAGCAACCGCACTTGCTCCACATTAAACCGAGGCATGGTGGGCAATTGCTCAAACAAACGGTAGGCAACCGAACTCGATTTGTTTGATGCGAGCAAGCGGCGGCGATCCGCAGCGATTAGCGTGGCGATGTCGATCACCGAGCGTTCGGCGGTTTCGGCTGACACGCTGATACCTTCGAGAAAGAAGCTCACCCACGATTCCCAATCGCCTTGG
>JAAFHR010000327.1 GCA_013298455.1 Betaproteobacteria bacterium
GCGTTCAAAAGCAAAAACGGGACGGTAATTTTTGCGATGAAACCACGAGACGAAGCACGGTGGTAGTAGTCCCAGGCGCTGGTGTAGCCGTGGGTGGGGGCGGTGTAGTGTTCGTCGAATTGGGGGAAATTTTTGGGGGTGGCGAGAAAGCCCTTTTCACGCAGATGCGGATGCCGCTCCATGCGTTTTGCGTAACTTGCGCCCATGGCGTTCATGAAATAGCGATTGAAAATCCAGTTTTTGGGATGAAGGATCGCTTCGGCGGAAATGCCCAGATCGAGCGGGTTGGAGACTGACGCTGCGGCGCTAATCAATTCTCGGGCGTTGTCACGCTGCTCACCACACCACTTGGTGAGCGCGTTGCCGCCCAGCGATACACCTACGGCGTACACCGCGCGATTCGGAAATCGACGGCGCATTTCTCGAAGCACGATGTCGCAATGTTCGCTGTCGCCCGAGTGATACGAGCGGGGCAGACGATTGGGCTCTCCTGAGCAGCCACGAAAATGCGCGACCATGCCAGTCCATCCGCGGGCATTGGCGGCGACCATGGTGTGGCGGCAGTACTGCGAATCGCTTGAGCCCTCAAGGCCGTGAAAGAAGACCAAGAGCGGTGGTGCCAGGTCGGGGCTGTCCGCCCAATCCAGATCGATGAAATCGCCGTCAGCGAGCTCAAGGCGCTCGCGGCGGTAGGCGACGGTCGGGCGGGGCAGAAATTGCGCGTAGACGCTTTGCAGTAAGCCGCTGGGCAGCCACCAAGGTCGGCGGTACGTGGAATCGATACGGGGCATGTGCAGATTGTAGGAGCGCGGGCCGATCTAGACGATGCCGGCTCGAAGCGCTTTGTAGCCCCAAACTGCCCCGACTCGTCTTTCCAGCGGAGTCGGGAATGCCGAGCCAAACGCGATCCTGCACGCGGGCTCACTGCGAACCATGCGCGACCACGGTCTGGGTTCCCGGCTTTGCGGGAACGACAACGTGGTCAGTGGCGCAATCTGCGAGCGCTATTCTTGCAACGCGATCCGCCGCTTTTGCACGTCAGCTGCGAGCTGCCGAAGCACATTTTCCGACGCCGCCCAATCGATACAGGCATCGGTGACCGACACGCCGTAATCGAGCACCTTTCCCGGAGCCAGATCTTGCCGTCCGCCGTTGATGTGCGATTCGATCATTACGCCAAAAATTCGATCATCGCCCGCGGCCATTTGCGCGCCAACGTTGGCCGACACTTCGATTTGCTTTTCGTGTTGTTTGCTCGAATTGGCGTGCGAAAAGTCGATCATGATTTTTTGATGAACGCCTGATTTTGCGAGCTCTGCGGCAGAGGCTTCTACGTGTGCTGCGTCGTAATTGGGTGTTTTTCCGCCACGCAGAATCACGTGGCAGTCTTCGTTGCCATTGGTCGAGATGATTGCGCTGTGGCCGCCTTTGGTGACGGACAGAAAGAAGTGTGGCGCGGCGGCCGCTTTGATCGCGTCGACGGCGATTTTGATGTTGCCATCGGTGCCGTTTTTGAAGCCCATGGGGCAGCTCATGCCGCTGGCCAATTGGCGGTGCACTTGGCTCTCAGTCGTGCGGGCACCAATCGCGCCCCACGAAATCAGATCGGCGTAATACTGTGGCGTGAGGGTGTCGAGAAATTCCGTGGCGGCGGGCACGCCGATTTCATTGATCTCTAAGAGCAGCTCGCGCGCCAAACGCAGTCCTTCGTTAATCTTGAAGCTGCCATCGAGGAACGGATCGTTGATGAGCCCTTTCCAACCAACCGTCGTGCGCGGCTTTTCGAAGTAAACGCGCATCACAACGACCAAATCTTTCGACAATTCATCTCGGAGCCGCTTGAGCTTGTGGGCGTAGTCGAGCGCCGCTTTTTTGTCGTGAATCGAGCAGGGGCCAACGACCACCACCAAACGATCATCCGCGCCGTGAAGCACTTTGTGAATTTCGCGTCGCGTATCGAACACCATTTGCTCAACCTTGTCGCTCGGTTTGAATTCGCGGAGCAGGTGCGAGGGCGGGGCAAGCTCAAAGATGTCTTTGATGCGAACGTCGTCAACTTGTCGGTTTAGCGTGGCGGGCATAACGGCTCAAAAAATGTTGCAATGCAGCTATTGTACGTCAGGCAATTTTATTGTTCTACATGGCTATAAAACAAGTTTTTACGAAGTAAAATTGCTAAAAACGGCGTTTCTAGCTATTTTGCGCTGTTTGTTGTCGATTTCCTCTGTGCAAATTATTTTATTAAACGCAATAAATAGCTAAGCTTCAAGCGATTTACATAATTTTTCGAAATAACAATCTAATTCGCCAAAGCCCTGATTTTTATTCGCTCTTAGGCGATATGCTGTGTGTAGTTTCTGCGGATACTGCAATGCCGCGATGACAAAAAAATGCCCGCTTGCGCGGGCATGAGGGGGGCACGGGATTGTGGAGGGGACAACCCCGTGCGTAGGGCGGTTGACGGGGTCAACGCACCCGAAATCAACGCCACGGACAGCGCCGATTCGCGCCGCGAAAAGGAGAGTTCTCGCGATGCTTAACTACTGAGTCGTCTGAGCCAACGCAGCGGTTCACAGGTAGAGACGGAGTTTCGGGTCAAAAGGTGACATTTCGGGAAAAACTTTTTTGTTACGGTGTCGCGGAGCCAGCTCCGCTGCTCGCGGCTATAAAAAGAAGAATCCCGCAAGCGGCTCCGAGACCGTGGTGTACAAAGGCGTAGCGCCGCCCAGCGCGCGCTGGAGTGAACCCAGCGCAGCGGCGGTCTCAGCGCTGGGCGTGCCGCCCGCCGCAAGCACCGCTTCCACGTAGTTCGCCAGCGCTCGAACGTAGTGCTGTGCGGGCAGCGATTCGGCGATGCCTGCACGCGCAGCGCTCAGTAGCGCTTTGGCTTGCATCGGATCGGTTTTTGCGAGCGCTAACGCAAGCTCCAGATTCACGCCCACCCAACGCTGCGAGTAACCTGTGGAGCGCGTTTTCGAGAGACGGTCTAGCGTGGCTCGAAGCGCTGGTAGGGCGCGCTCTGACGTTGCATCGGTTCGCCGCCACAGGCTTGCTCGGGCGCGTTCGATGCGGCGCAACCAAGGGCCGTCTGTCAGCGCGGCACTTTTCGCGAGCGACTCCGCCACGTCGTAACTTCGCGAAGCTTGATCGGGCTCGTCGCTGGCATCGAGCAGCGTGCCCAAGCGGGTGACGAGCCACACCCCTCGATCGGATTCGGCACGACCGGTTTGTCGCACCTTGTCAATGAGCTGTAGCGCCGCGATGGCGGATGATCGGCGGTCAATCCGGGCAAAAAATACGCGAGTTTCCAGCAAATCGACTTCCGTTGAAACGCGGCGCAATGGTTCGAAATCTGGAATCAGCTGTTGTAGGCGCGACAACTCTTGATACGCGCGCTCGGCTTGATCGCCTTGCCCAGTGCGGTAATACAGATAGCCCAGATCGTTGAGCACGTCTAAGACCTGCGCGCTGCGATCACCCGCCAAGCGCTTCCATGCGGCAAGGAGGGCGTTGAGTCGCGCCTCAGCGCCGTCGTAGCGCCCGGCCACGCTTTGCGCGGAAACTAAGGAGAGCCGATTGTGGAGCCCGAGCTTTTCCGCCCCCGGCGGCGGTGCGTTATACGCCGCTTCGTTTTTCAGTAGGATCGAATACGCCTCGCCCCAGCGGCCCTGCGCCGTGAGCGCTCGAGCATAGTCACCTTCAGCGGTAGCGCGCGCCCAACGGGTGTCGCCTTGCTGGGCCGACAGCGCATCGAAGTGGGCTTGAAACACGCGGGAACTCTCATCAAATCGTTGCAAGCGCGCTAGGGTATTGGCGTATGTCAATTGCGTTTTTTGCAGTGCGGGTGTGTCGGCCACAGGGCGCTGGCCGAGCGTTGAGATGGCCGATTCGAGCAGCGGCAGCGCCTCTTTTTCGCGCTCTAACCAATAGAGGATGGTGCCCAATGTCGCTTGGGCTTTGGCGTGTGGCAGGGAATTCACGCCGTACAGTGACCGCGTTAGACTCACCGCGCGCTCGGCAACCGGCAGCGCTTCGGTATCCCGTGACAAGGATCGAAAGGTGTCGGCGAGCAACGACGACAGGCGCGCTTCCGTGGCGGGGTCTTCTGCAAAGCGAGCTCCTACGTTGCCCTGCGCCTGCTCCAGTAGCTTAAGTGCCGTGGGCCACTCGCCTCCGTTGACATCGGGGTCAGCGCCCGCCAAAAGCTCCACAAAATAGTCAGCCGTTTTGGTGGCGCGCGCGGCTTCGGTTCGAGCCCGGTCGGCCTGAAACAACGATACGGCGAGCCCGGTGACAAGCGCGATGAGTAAGGTCGCGCCGAGCGAGGCAGACAGCCAATTTCGCTTCAGCCACAGCCGCGTTTGATACGCCCGATCTTGACGCCGCGCG
>JAAFHR010000328.1 GCA_013298455.1 Betaproteobacteria bacterium
CCTCGCTGGGGGATCGCTAAGTCCGGAGCGATATCGTGAAGCGGCTGCAGTACAAACGCCCGCTCATGCATTCTGGGGTGTGGCACAGTCAATGCCACCGATTGGATGATTTGATCGCCAATGAGCAACACGTCGATGTCGATCAGTCGTGCGGCGTTTCGTGGCATCGAGGCCTCCCGGCTGCGACCTACGCTCGCCTCGATCCGCGAGAGCTGTTGCCAGAGCTCGTCTGGGCTTAACGACGTCGTCAGTGCGAGCACGAGGTTGAGGTAATCCGGCTGCACATCGGTGCTGCCCAACGCGGCGGTTTGGTAGAGCGGAGAGCAAGCAATTAGCTCGGAGCCGCTGATCGCTGCGATGGCTCGAACGGCGGCAGTGAGCTGTGCTCGCGGCTCACCGAGATTGGCCCCCAGCGATAGGTAAACGCGCTGCATCGCCGCTGCTCTGCTCATCGAGAATAGGAGTCGCCCTGGGCGTTGCCCGTCTCGTCGCCCGTGGCCAGCGCCAAATCGCAACTGGCATCCCGTTTGTTGCGGTTGCGGCCACCGCGCCGGCGTCGGCGTTTTGCGCCATCAGCGTCGCCCTCGCTAGTCACCGTTTCGCCAGAATCGTTGGCGGTGGGCGGCTCAGCGGCTGGCGCGTCGCTATCCCGTCGCTCGGAGCGCTCTGCACGATCGACACGACCCCGCCCGCCTTGATTTCGACTGCCGCGTTGCTGCGCTCTTAGCCGTTGATTGATCAACTCTTGGCGAATATCTGGATCGGATTCGATGAAGTTGGTCCACCAATCAGCGAGCTCTTGCTCCACTTCACCCGCCGCCGCACGGAGCAGCAAAAAGTCGTAGGCCGCGCGAAACCTGGGTTGCTCAACCACGCGAAGCGCTGCACGGCTGGTGCGCTGCTCAAATCGCGGTTGCATCAACCAAATTTCCCGCGTAATCCCAGCAAAACGCTGCGGCAACGTGATCGTTTCACGCTGCTCATCGAGCACTTCTTCCATCGCCTGCAGGAGCGCCGGAATACGATGCTCGCCTTTGGATTGGAGCTCGGTCCAACGCTTGAGGACTTCGTGCCACAGTAGGCTTGCAAACAAAAAAGCCGGCGAGACGGGTTTGTCTTCGCGTACCCGTCGATCCGTGTTTTCGAGCGCCAGTTCGATGAATTTTTGGCCGCCGGGTTGCTCGTAAATCAAGTCTAGCAACGGCAGCAAGCCATTCGACAAACCGTGCTTTCGCAAATCAGCGAGCGTGGCGCTGGCGTAGCCGGAGAGCAGCAGTTTTTGAATCTCGTCAAACAGCCGCGCCGCAGGTACGTTTTGAATGAGCGCCGCGTGTTTCTTGATCGGCGTCGCCGTGCCGCGAGCAATGCTGCAACCGAGCTTCACCGACAATCGAACGGCGCGAAGCATCCGCACAGGATCTTCACGGTAGCGAGTTTCCGCTTCGCCGATTAAGCGAAGCGAGCGCTTCTCGATATCTTTCAAGCCGCCCATGAAGTCAACGACTTCATCGGTCGTGGGATCGTAATAAAGCGCGTTAATCGTGAAATCGCGACGCACGGCATCATCAATCTGCGAACCGTAAACGTTGTCAGAGGTGATGCGACCTGTGGCATCTGCCTCCACGCCACCGCTGCCTTTGGCGCCTGTCACGGCATTGCTGCGAAACGTTGAAACTTCAATCGTTTCGTCGCCAAACATCACATGCACGAGCCGAAATCTGCGGCCGATGATGAAGGCGCGTCGAAACACATTTTTCACCTGCTCGGGGCGTGCGCTCGTCGCTACGTCGAAGTCTTTCGGTGTCACGCCGAGCAGCGCATCTCGAACCGCGCCGCCGACGATAAACGCATCGAATCCGGCGTCTTTGAGCTTTTGGCAAACGTACACCGCATTGCGGCTCATCTGCTCGGAACGAATGCCGAGCTTTTGACCCGAGGCGACTTGTTTTTTGGGGGAACGTTTCGGCAAAACGCGATCAAGCAGCGCTTTGATCATGGGGACTTTTCTCCGCGTGGGGCGGTTGGCTTCTGGCACCCAAAATTCACGAGCGCCCAAACCGACCGCCAAGCTGCCCCGCAGCGTCGTCATTGCTCTACCTCGCGCCACGCGCGTCGGCAGAGCAATGACCCCGAGGGGCAACCGGTTAGTGAACCGGCGCAGTATAGCGCTTCAACGCCGAGTCAATCGCGCGGAACGCCTTACACTACGGGCAATTCACGTCTTTTTCCACCTCTTTTTTCTTATGAGCTTCGACAAACTCTCGCCCGGCCGCGACGTACCCAATGACATCAACGTCGTCATTGAAATCCCCATGCATGGCGAACCCATCAAATACGAAGTCGACAAAGCCTCCGGCGCGATTTTTGTGGATCGCTTTATGTCCACCGCCATGCACTACCCGTGCAACTACGGCTACATCCCGCGCACGCTCTCCGGCGATGGCGACCCGGCTGACGTATTGGTCATCACCCCGATCCCATTGATGGCGGGCGTCGTCGTACGTTGCCGCCCCATCGGCATGCTCAAAATGCAAGACGAAGCCGGCAACGATGAAAAGCTTCTCGCCGTGCCCATCGACAAGCTCACCAGCATCTACCGAAACGTACAAAGTCCACGCGACCTACCGCCACTCGAAATTGATCGCATCACCCACTTTTTTGAGCACTACAAGGACTTGGAAGCGGGGAAGTTCGTCAAGGTGTTGGGCTGGACCGAAGCCGCCGACGCCCGCGCCGAAATCATCGCGGCCATGGCGCGGTTTGACGCGGCGGCGAAGTAGCACGCCGCTGGCGCTCTTGGCTCGCAGCTGGCGCTCGCCTCCCTCGGTTCGTCGCGCTATGTCCCTCGCTTGATCTCGTTGCGGAAACATCACGCCATCGAAACCAGTTCCGCGGAGCGCCATCATGATTGAGTTTGTCGTCCAAGTTGTTAAACACACGCCGATTTGGGTGTGGGGGATTTTTGTGGCGTTGCTGGTGTTGGGCGTGCGGCAGATGAGGGCGCGCGTCGTGAAGCCCTACGTGGTGCTGATCGCGCCGGTGGTGTTTTTTGTGCTGGGCTTGGTGTCGAGCGGGCGTTCGCCGTTGGCGTTTGCTGCATGGGCAGTCGCTATTGTGCTGGTGGCGTCGGTGGTGTTTTTTGTGTTGCGCCCGGTCGGTGCGGCAAGCTTTGATTCATCGTCAGGGCGGCTTAACGTGCCGGGCAGCGCTTGGCCGCTCTTTTTCATGCTCGCCTTGTTTGCGCTGAACTACGTGATCAATGTGGCGCAGGCGATCAATCCAGCGCTGCTTACGGAGGCGGCATGGCGGCTCGGCACCCCGGCGTTGCTCGGTGCGCTCTCGGGGGCGTTTGTGGGGCGCTCGGTGAGTCTGTTTGCGCTCTCTCGCGGCGGCATCCGTCGCGCCAAACTCGCATGAACGCACCCACGTCCGCTTCGCGTCACGCGCCGGAATCGATGTCGTGGCGCGCCTATCAGCATCATCCGCTCGATTTGATTCCGCTGTGTCGGCGCTGGGCACCGAGTGCGGTTCGGAGCTACGTCTACACGACGTTGATCTGTATCGGCGTGGTGGCGGGAATTTTGCTGGTCAACGTGATGTTTGGCCAATGGCCGAATTCGTCGCAGCTTTGGCAGTATCTTGTGATCGCCGTGTGCATCGGTTTTTGCCAACAGGTGATGTTTGATGTGTTTGGGCTGCTGGCGAGTTGGGCGCGACTGCGGCCGTCGAGTTGGTTGAGTACGATCATGGCGATTTTGCCGCCCGTGCTCGGGCTGTATGGCGGATTCTTGGTGAGTGCCGTGGTCTTGGGCGGCGGGCCTTGGTATGGCTGGCTGTTTGGCCGAACGACGTTGATTGCCAATTCGATCATCGTCGTGGCGGTGGCGCTCTTCATCTGGTACAGCGCCACCAATCGCGACAAACTGCACGCTGCGGAGCTCGCTGAGGCCGACGCTAAAGCCAAGACAGAAGCCGCCAAGCGCGAAACGGCAACGGCCGAGCTCAAAGCACTTCGAGCCCAAGTGGAGCCGCATTTTCTCTACAACACGCTGGCTAATGTGGTGAGCTTGATCGATCGAGACGCACCGCAAGCCAAGCGCATGACTGAGCGCTTGATCGGCTATTTGCGCCACACTTTAGATGCGTCTCGTCGGGAGCATGCAACGCTTGGCGACGAGCTCGCCATCATCGGCGATTACTTGGAAATTCTGCGTTTGCGAATGGGGGAGCGCTTGAGCTATCGAATCGATGTGGCGGAATCGGTTCGTGCGTTGCCGCTCGCGCCGATGCTCCTGCAACCCTTGGTGGAAAACGCGATCAAGCACGGTTTAGAGCCCAAAATCGAAGGCGGTGAGGTTCAGATCAGCGCTCGCCTT
>JAAFHR010000329.1 GCA_013298455.1 Betaproteobacteria bacterium
GTAGGTGCTCATCGAAATAGCCTTTCAGTCTTTGAACAACCGAAAGCCTATCCGAGACCCCGCGCCTCGCCTCTGGCACCCTCCCTAAACGGGCGCCGTGTCGCACTTCGTGCTGGAAACCACGTTTTTATCATTTTCGAAATTAATCATTTTCGTAGTAAACCCCATATATCAATTGGCTTAAAGCAAGATAGTTAGGATGCAGTTCATTTCGCGGTCAACCCTTCGCCGCTGGCATCGCTTTTGCTCCAAAATAGTTGTCATGTCGCGACTTGATCGACTCGATCAAATCGCGCCAACCAATCATTCAACACCGAAGGGAATCCCATGCTGACACGTCGCCCCGCGCTTAAAGCGCTGCTTCTGGCTGCCGCCGCTGTGCTCGTTGCTCCGAGCCTCTCGTTCGCGCAAGCCGCAAAAACCAAAGTGGCTGCGATCTACACCGTACCCGTTGAGCAGCAATGGGTCTCGCGAATTCACAAGGCGCTCAATGCCGCCAAAGATCGCGGCGAGATCGAATACGTGTTTTCGGAAAAGGTGGCCAACGCCGACTACGAACGCGTGATGCGCGAATACGCTGAAAAGGGCAACACGTTCATCGTGGGCGAATCATTTGCCGTTGAAGCCGCCGCTCGCAAAGTGGCCGCGGCGTACCCGAAAGTCTCGTTTCTGATGGGATCAAGCGGCAAGCCACAAGCGCCCAACTTCAGCGTGTTTGACAACTTCATTCAAGAGCCCGCGTATTTGTCCGGCATGATCGCTGGCGGCATGACCAAATCCAACAAAATCGGCATGGTTGGCGGTTATCCAATTCCCGAAGTGAATCGCTTGATGCATGCGTTCATGGCGGGTGCGAAAGAAACCAACCCGAAGGTTGAGTTCTACGTCTCGTTCATCGGCTCATGGTTTGATCCACCGAAGGCCAAAGAGGCTGCGCTCTCGATGATTGCTAAGGGCGCTGACGTGATGTATGCCGAGCGCTTCGGTGTGTCGGACGCCGCAAAAGAAAAGGGCGTTTTGGCGATTGGCAACGTGATCAACACGCAGAAAGACTACCCCGATACGGTCGTTGCCTCAGCGCTTTGGAACATGGAGCCTACGATTGACACTGCCCTTAAGGCCGTCAAAGCCGGTAAGTTCAAAGCCGAAGACTACGGTCATTATTCGATGATGAAGCACAAAGGCTCCGAGCTCTCGCCATTGGGCACGTTTGAAGCGAAAGTACCGGCTGCGATTAAAAAAGCCGTGGCTGATAAGCAGGCTGCGATTTTGAGCGGCAAGTACACGGTCAAGGTCAACGACAACGAGCCGAAATCGACGGCGAAGTAAGTGCATTGATTCCCCTCGCCCGTAGGCGGGAGAGGGGCTAGGGGTGAGGGCGTTCGTATGAGGTGGGTAGTTCAATCGTGCGCCGATGCTTGCTGAGTACCTCCTCGAACGGCAGTTTGCTCTCTCGCACGTCCACCCTCACCCTAACCCGCTCCCGCCTGCGGGAGAGGGGACTTTCTCAGCAAGTGCATCTAAACAATTTGTGACCGCACTCTCCCTCCAAAACATCACCAAGCGCTTCGGCACACTCGTCGCCAACGACGACATTTCGCTCACGCTTGATCGTGGTGAAGTGCTCGCACTGCTCGGTGAAAACGGCGCTGGCAAAAGCACTTTGATGAACCTATTGTTCGGGCACTACGTGGCCGACAGTGGATTCATCAGTGTGTTTGGTGAACCTTTGCCTCCGGGCAAACCGCAGGTAGCGCTTGCGCGCGGCATCGGCATGGTGCATCAACATTTCACGCTAGCGGATAACCTCTCCGTGCTCGATAACGTAACACTCGGTGCGCAGTCGCTTTGGTCAATCCGCTCTGGGCACAGCCAAGCGCGTCGGAAGTTAAGTGAGCTTTCCTCTCGTTTTGGCTTAGCGGTCTCGCCCGACGCCATGGTTCGTGCGCTGTCAGTGGGCGAGAAGCAGCGTGTTGAAATCCTCAAGGCGCTCTATCGGGGCGCGAAGATTTTGATTCTTGATGAGCCCACCTCGGTGCTCACACCGCAAGAGGTTGAGCAACTCTTTTCAACGTTGAAGCAGCTCGTGGCCGACGGCTTGTCGGTCATTTTCATCTCGCACAAACTTGATGAAGTGCTCGCCATTTCGAACCGAGTAGCGGTGTTGCGCCAAGGGCGTCTGGTGCATGAAGGTGCGACGGCCAACGCGAGCAAAGAGAGCCTTGCTTTGGCGATGGTCGGCCGAGAGATTCATAAGCCACGGCGAACCGAGGCGAGTGCGGTCTCGACCGCACGCATCCTTGAGGTCAACGCGCTATCCATCCAACACGAGTCGTCTCGGGTCTCGCTAAAAAACGTTTCCTTCAACGTATCTGCGGGCGAAATCGTTGCGATTGCAGGTGTGTCGGGAAACGGGCAGCGGCTGCTTGCGGATGTGCTCTGTGGGATGATGCGCTCACCCAGTGGCAGCGTGTTAGTCAATGGCAAAGCGCTCGCTGCGAGCGCGGGTCACGCCATCCGATCCAACATCGCACGCATTCCCGAAGATCGACAACACGTGGGTGTGGTGGGCGATTTGTCGGTGTGGGAAAACGCAGTGTTGCCCCGGCTAGAGCAAGCGAGATTTTCCCAGCTCGGTTGGATCAAGCGCGATGCGGCGCGCGAACACGCAGCGCTGTTGGTGAAGCAGTTTGATGTGCGCTTATCGAGCATTGAGCAACCGATTCGTAGGCTGTCGGGCGGCAACATGCAAAAACTCATCTTGGGGCGAGAACTCGATGGTGCGCCCGCCGTGGTAATCGCCGCACAGCCGACGTGGGGGCTTGATGTGGGCGCAGTGGCTTTTGTGCACGGCGAGCTCTTGGCCGCGCGGGCGCGCGGCGCTGCGATCGTGTTGATCTCTGAAGACCTTGAAGAAGTGTTCGCATTAGCGGATCGAATTGCCGTGATGTGCGACGGTGTGCTGTCCGCCGCGCGAACCACGAGCGACTGGACCATGCAATCGATGGGTTTAGCGATGGCGGGAAATGCAGCGTCGAGCGCACTGGGCATTCAACGTGCGGCTTGAAGCTCGGGCTCAGGTGTCGCCCCTCGCAACGCTCGCTGCTGGCGTGGCGGCGGTGGCGTTTACTTTAGCGATGTGTGCGCTGCTGATTTTGTGGGCCAACGCCAATGTCTTCGCCGCGTATCGAGCAATCTTTGACGGTGCATTCGGTTCGCGCTTTGCAATCACCGAAACGCTAACGCGCGCTACGCCACTCATGCTCACCGGACTCGCTGCAGCGGTCGCATTTCGAGCGCGGCTCTACAACATCGGCGCGGAAGGGCAGCTCTACTTTGGCGCGTTGGCCGCTGTTGCGGCGTCGGTCGCGATGACCAACGATGCGGGCGAACTCGCACTCCCCGTTGCCCTCGCGCTGCCTTTAATGATTGCGGCAGGTACGGCGGCGGGTGCGGTGTTGTTGTTGATTCCAACCCTACTGAAAACGAAATTCAAAGTCGATGAAGTGGTGACCACGTTGCTACTAAATTTCATCGCGCTCCTCTTCGTTTCGATGTTGCTCGATGGTGTGATGAAAGACCCCACTGCGATGGGTTGGCCACAATCGAAGTCGATTTTGGCGGAGCTTGAGTTTGCGAAACTCATCGAACGAGGGCGGGTTCATGCGGGTTTGCTGCTGGCGCTGTTGCTCGCGGTGTTGTTGTGGATCGTGATTGGATTTACGCGATTTGGCTTGACGTTGCGCGCGGTGGGTGCGAACGAACAGGCCGCCGCGTTTGCGGGTATCTCGGTGAACCGAACGCTTGTCAAGGTTGCATTGATCTCTGGCTCGTTGGCTGGTCTTGCTGGGGTCGGTGAGGTCGCGGGTCGAACCGGCTACGTCACACTCGATATGTCGCCCGGCTATGGTTTCAGCGGGATCGTGATTGCGATGCTCGCGGCGTTGAATCCCATCGGCGTCATCTTTGCGGCGATCTTTGTGGGCGGCGCGATCGTGGGAGCCGATGCGATGAGCCGCGCGGTCAATGTGCCAACCTACATCGCCGATGTGATCGTGGCAACGGCGCTGATCGCCGTCCTCGTCGCAACACTGTTGACCAAGTATCGGATACGCTGGAAATGATGGAGTTTTTCACGCTGCTTGTCGATGGAGAGTTTTGGGTGGCGGTGCTAAGAATTGCCACGCCGCTCATTTTCGGTACGCTCGGCGTGTTGCTCTGCGAACGAGCGGGCGTGCTGAATTTGGGCATCGAAGGCATCATGGTGTTTGGCGCATTCGCAGGTTGGTTGACTGTTTATGCGGGCGGTGGGTTGTGGCTCGGGGTGTTGGTTGCCGCGCTTGCGGGTGCGGCGTTTGGGCTGCTGCATTCG
>JAAFHR010000033.1 GCA_013298455.1 Betaproteobacteria bacterium
GGAGAGGGAACCTGATTTGTCAGAAAGTGGCTCTGACTTGCCGCAAGCAAGGCGTTCACCTGTGTAATCTGTGAAATCTGTGAAATCTGTGGCAAAAAAATACAGCACGTACCGAAAGCGCGAACGCTACACCAACCGAGCCACGCCCAGCCGATCCGCCAGCGTATCAAGCACATCGCACAGCGCCGCGCTCAGCGGCACACCATTCGCGGCGCAATCAATCCGCTTGTAAAAACTCTGCTCGCCCGGCATCCAAATGCGCTCCACGCCCGGTAGACGCTCGCTATTTCGGAGTTCGTTGATCAACGTATCGACGTTGTCACGAAACGCTTGTGGATCGCCAAACGCGGCTGGATCGATCATCGCGACGGCCTGTCCGGTGTTGGTGGGCGTGACGGTATCGACGTTGAAATCGATCACCGCTTTGCCCATCGCCGCGCCGTTGAGCGTACCCGCCAAAATGCCGATCATCAACGCCAAGCCGTAGCCTTTGTAGCCCGCTTGCGCGCCACCCAGCGGCAGCAGCAATCCTTCGGCGGCGCGCTTGGGATCCAAGAGCGCATTGCCTTGGCGATCAATCATCCAGCCCTCGGGCATCATCTCGCCGCGCTGCGCTTTGGCTTTGACCTTGCCGTACGCCGCGACGGTGGTGGCCATGTCGAGCACGATGGGCGGCTCATTGCCGGCGGGGATTGCCACCGCAATCGGGTTGGTCGAGAGCAGCATATCGAGCCCGCCCCACGGCGGTAAGTGGTTGGCGTTACCCACAGCGAAATAGAGCCCGATCATGCCCTCGGGCAAGGCCATTCGAGCGTAGATCGACGCGGGGCCGGCGTGGTTGCTGTGCTGCGAGCCAACCCACGCCATGCCCGACACTTTGGCTTTGGCGATGGCGATTTCCGCCGCGCGCTTCATCACCAAATGCCCCATGCCGTTATCGCCATCGATGTGGGCGGTGGCAGCTCGCTCTTGCGTGATTCGGAGCCTGGGCCGCGTGTTTACGCCGCCAGATTCGATGCGGGTGATGTAGGGCAGCAAGCGAATGATGCCGTGGCCATCGGAGCCCTGCATTTCCGCCTCGACCATGAGCGAGGCGATGGTGTGTGCATCAGCGTCGGGGAGGCCGACACGAATAAAGCTTCGTGCGACAAACGTTTGCAGTGTCGCGGGGTCGAATCGGCGCGTTGAGGGCATGAATGGCGGACATGGGATCGAAAGGCGTCGCAGTGTAAGTGACTTAGCCGGTAAAGCGCCGCAGCCGTCTCTGAATTCGTTAGGCTCCAGCTTGACAAGGCGCCGTATGGCTTTGCGCCATGCAAAGCAAAACGCCACCCGAAGGTGGCGTTTTGATCATTGATGTTGCCGAGTTACTGCGACGGCAGAATCACTTTGTCGATCACATGAATCACGCCGTTGCTGGCGAGGATGTCGGTGGCTGCGATGTTGGCGATGCGATTGCGACCGTCGGTGATGGTGACGGCGGCTGCAGTGGCTTGAATGGTGAAGGTTTTTCCGGCGAGCGCGGTGCTGATCGCAGTGTTGGGCACGATGTCGGCTTTGAGCACGCGAGCACCGAGCACGTGGTACTGCAACACCGAGCGAACAAGCGCTTTGTTGGCGGGCACGAGGATCGCAGCAGCGGTGGCCGATGCGTTGCCAGTGAGCTCTTTGGCGAGCGCGTCGAAAGCGGCGTTGGTTGGCGCAAACACAGTGAATGGACCCGCTCCGGAAAGTAACGTGACCAAATCGTTGTTGTCGCTAGCAAACTGCAGTGCGGCGACCAGGCTCGCAAACTCAGGTGCGGAGGCGATCGCTGTTGCGGGGATCGTTTTGTCCGCAGGCAGCAGCACCTGATCGATCAAGTGCACCACGCCGTTGCTGGCTTCGATGTCCGTTCGCGTGATGTTGGTTTTGCGGTTGCGGCCGTCGGTGATCACGGGCACATTGTTGACGTTGTCAATCTTGAAAATGCCACCCGCGGCTGGCGTGATGGCCTTGCCGAATGGGATTTGTGCGGCGTTCACTTTGCTCGTGAGCACGTGATACTGCAACACTGTTTTGACGAGCGCTTTGTTGGCTGGCACCAAGATATCAGCGGCTTTGGCGTTGGCGTTGCCGGTCAGTGTGACGGCCAACTTATCGAAGGCCGCGTTGGGGGGTGCAAACACGGTCAACGTGCCCGCCGCACCGAGTAAATTCACTAGGTCATTGTTGTCACTGGCAAATTGCACAGCGGCAACAAGCGATGACAAATCGGGCGTCGCTTGTGCTGTGGCCAAAATCGAAACCGGCTTTGGCGGCTCCGGCGGGTGATCGTCTGAGCCGCAAGCAGCCAACAGTGAGAGCGTAGCCGCAGCCGCGATGTATCCAAATAGTTTTTTCATAAAAACTCCATGAGCGAGATTGAGGTTGGCGGCCTTATCCGGACTTGGCTCTTTACGGCCAATCGCACAACTAAATGGCCTGGGGCGGCGACAAAACCACGCGCCGCCCCCGGCACAAACGACGCTTTACTTCGGCAAAACGACGGTGTCGATCACGTGAATGACGCCGTTTGAGGCTTTCACGTCTGCTTTCACGACTTTCGCGCCGTCAACGGTCACGCCACCCGCGCCAGCCTTGACGTCTAGGCTCGCACCGTTGACAGTCTTGACCATGCCAGTTTTCACGTCCTTCGCCATGATGTTCCCTGCAACTACGTGATAAGTTAGGATGGCTTTGAGCTTGGGGATGTCTTTCAACAGTGCGTCGACCGTTCCGGGGGGCAACTTGGCGAATGCCTCATCGGTAGGGGCGAACACGGTGAATGGACCTTTGCCGGAAAGCGTCTCGGCCAAACCGGCCGCTTTCACTGCGGCAACGAGGGTTTTGAAGCTGCCGTTGGCAACCGCAACGTCAACGACGGTGCCCGGGGCGGCGGCGATGGCGCTTGACGACACCAAGCCGAAGGCGAGGCTAGAAACAACGATCTTGAGTGATTTTGTAAACATGGGATATCTCCAGGAGGTTGAAAATGAGCTTCGAGCGACGGTTTGCGATAGACTGAGAGTTCTAAATTAAACCGTTTGTTCAAAACTTGAACTGATTAGTTCACATTTCGAACGAGAAGTCAAATATGGCAACCCCTTATCGTTTGCGCCAACTCGAAATGCGCGAAGAAGCGATCCTCGACGCCGCCCATCAGCTCTTGGGCCGAATGGGCTACGAGGACATGACCATGGATATCGTGGCCGCTGAGGTGGGCATCGCCAAAGCGAGTCTGTACAAGCATTTCCCGTCGAAAGAAAAGCTCGCAGCGCGCACCATGACGCGACTTTTCGAGCGCACGATCACGCAAATCGAAAGCGTTGATCCGGCGCTGACCGCCATTGAGAAACTTCGTACGATGCTGCGCTGGGTGTTGGTTGAGAGGCTCGCGGGCAGCATTCCGCACCTGCCATCGACCAACGGCGCGCTCGAACAAAGTCTGCTCACCGATGAGGCTTATCTGACGGCGCTTTTCACATTGAACGCAAACCTATCCGCGCTAGTCGAACAGGCCAAATCCGACGGCGCATTGAGCCCTGAGCTACCGACCGATTACATCGTCACCGCCATCTACGCGCGCTCGTGTGACCCAACGCTCGACTACATGCAGCGCGGCAACAGCTACTCGGGCGAAGAGATCGTTGGGCACATGGTGCGAGCGTTTTTTCAGGGGGTGCAGCGCTAGCGCCGCGTCTCAGCTTTTTAGTTCTTCAGGAGTTCGAACTTCATGCAGGTTTTTGTGGGCATTTGGCGACCAACCGAAGCATGGCATGCGATGTCAAAACCAGCGCGCACGGCCTACCTAAGTAAAGTCAGCGCAGCCACCCGGCTTCGCCTAGGCAGCAAAGCCGAATCGATCGCATGGGTCGAAAATGTCAACGCCGAAAGCGCCGAGCGCACGCAGTTTTTCTGCGTATGGCGCTTCCCCGACGAAGCCATGGGCAAGCACTACCTCGCCGTGCTTGCCGATCATCAGTGGAATGACTACTTCGCCACCGAGAGCTTCTACGGTGCCCCCAAAACCCCGTTTGATGTGATGACCAAGCATGTGATGCTTTGAGACGCGGGTAGCCCGGCTGCTCGCAGCCGGGTCATAGCGTTCATCGCGAAGCGATCTGGAGTGACTTCGTCGACGCTGACGAACCTTGATGCGAGCATCAGGGCTACGGCGCGCTGACCTTCGGTGGCCAACGCCCCGCGTTGAATTCGAAGTTGTACCAATCTTGAAGCGATTGATCGTACGGCGAATACTCAGCGCGCTGTGATTTCCATAGCAACGGGGGATTCTTTTCTCGAAGCGATTCGAGCTTTCTTTGCACGGTCGCCGCTGTGGTTGCTTTGCCGATGTGCGCTTTGTAAAACGCCATTGCATCGGTATCGTAGGCTTTGAATTGCGTGCCAGACTGCAGTAGTCGCCACAGCACTGCCTGTTCAAGCGGATCGAGTTGCAAGTACGTCGCTGCGAAGCCGTCGCGATCCGCGTTTTTTCGCTCAGCCGCTATGGCCAGCACGCGATCACTCACCTGCTCGGTCCATGCGATTTCATCGGCTCGTTCGGTGAGTTCGCGAATCGCGTCTTTGATGGCGGCTAGGAAAAACTGCGGACGATTTCCGAGCTCGTCGAACGCGCGATAGAGCTTGTGCCGATTGAGCGTTTTTAACGCAGGCAATTCCGTTTGCAAACGCTCGACGCACCAATCCACATAAGGCTTGCCAAGCCGCTCAAGCAGCTCCACCCGAGACCCCCAAAACGGCGCAGCGGGCGAGTTGGTCAATCGCATCAGCTTATCTTGATGCGAACCGGACATCACGAGCAACAACGTGGGTTCGTTCACAGCAGCGTTCATCTGATCGCGGGCTGATTTGAGCGCAATCATCGCGGCTTCGCCCGCGTCCGACGTCAGAGCGTGCTGCGCTTCGTCGATGAGTAGTGCGATTCGCTTGCCGCTGCGTTTGTGTAACAGCGCCAATGCGTCGGCGAGGGAGAGCGCGCCGAAATCAAGCGTCGATGCGAAATCCACAGACGCCGTGCCCGGTACGCCGATCTTGGAGATACCCAGGCTTTTCGCAGCCCGCGTCATGATCCCCAAATGCTGTTCGAACGCGGTTTCAATCACGTCGGCAATGAGCTTCGCCGGATCGCGCTTCACATCTTTCCAAAAATCGATATAGAGCACGATCCAGCCTTTGGCTTCCAGCGCAGGCTTCAAATCCCGCTGGAGAAACCAGCTCTTTCCAGTGCGCCTCGCCTGCGCTAAAAACAAGCCGTTACGCGCGTCGCTTAAAAGCGATGCGCCAGTAAGCTCATTAGCCAGCCGAGCGGCCAATTCAGGGCGGGGGAAGTGCATGTCGATCATTATTGGCAATTATCGCATGCGAGGTTTAACCCTAGATAATTGGCAATAATTAAAGCACCGCGCGGCTCCTTTGACCATCAAATTCGCGAGGCGGGGGTTCTATTGATGGCGAATAGAAAACGGTAACCAACTGATTTTGCTAAATTTTTGTACAGACTCCCGTCGATGAAGCAATGACGGTCGGAGACGAATTCGTGGTGCTCTAGCAGTTGGGCAGAGGTCTGCCACATAGCTCTGCATACGCCGCTCAGAGGCGCAACGGCAGACAGGCATGATTAGTTCATTGCGGCTGCCACAGGAAACGATCTTCGCCGAGCGTAAAAACACCCACACCGGCTTCCTGCAGGGGGAGCCGGAACATGATGGCTCCGTCTGGCGCGCACACGATACTGCCGCCGCCATCAACGCTTTCCTCCGGACGATTGAGGGCGTTTGGCCAGTTTGTTTGAATAACGCTCGCGCCGGTTAGCTGGGCAATGCGTTGAATATTGCGCACGAATTGTGGTGGATTGGCTTTGGGCTTTTCCGGGTCCTGTCGCAGTGCGCCCGGAATGAACACCATGTCGACGGAGCCCAACGGAAGTTCTGCTGTCACCAATTCAGCATCCTCAACTTCACGGCAAATCACCGCAGAACAACGCAAGCCCTGAAGCAAACCTACCGGGCGGCCACGCCCGCGTGAAAAAAACGTGGCTTCCGCCACAGTGAGACCTTGCTTTTCGATGCTTGCAACGGTCGCTCCGTGTTCGTTAACAAGAAGATGCGCGATGTACTTCTCGCCGTTTTCACCGAACACCCGGGCGCCCAACGCAACCGCCAAGCTCAGTTCTGCCGAAAGTTCGCAGATTTCCCGAACCGCGGGGACAACAACTTTTGGCAGCGCTTCTCGCGCGATCTCGCGATGAAATCCCGTCACCGCAAGCTCCGAAAATGCACAAATCTCAGCGCCATGAAGTTTCGCCGCACTCATCGCCCGACGGATCGCCGCAAGATTTTCGGCGGTCGACCAATGCATGTTTATTTGCGCGATCGCAACTCGAACTGCCATGTTTCTCACCACACAACGAGACGAGCCGCGTCACTTGGCGAGAAGCGTGACAGCGAGCACGTTTCAGGCGGTCATGGCGTTTGCTTCCGCAGCTCTGAATCCGACGAAAATTCTTTAAAGGGGCGCAAATCGATGATTGACGACCAACGTGTTGTCTGCATTTGGCTTACGCTAGTGTGACCCTCGCGAAATGGCGCTTTCCGGCTTGTATCGTGTAGGTGTTGCCTTTGGGTAGTTTGAGCGATTTGTCTTCGATCACTACGCCGTCGACCTTTAACCCTCGGCCTTCGATCAAACGGGCGGCTGCCGAGGTGCTTTCCGCCAAATCGGCTTGTTTGCAGATTTGGGTGACGAGCATGCTCGCTTCGGCACAGACGATCGTGCGTTCGGGCATGTTTTCTGGGGCGGCACCGGTTTTTCTGGCTTCGAAGGCTGCGAGGGCGGCGTCGGCTTCCGTTTGTGAATGAAAACGGGCGGCGATCTCGACGGCGAGTGCTACCTTGGCGTCGCGCGGGTTCATTGATTTCGCGGCGCATTTGGCTTTGATCGCGGCGATGTCGGCGGCGGATTTGAACGAGAGTAGGTCGTAGTACGTCCACATCGATTCATCCGATATCGACATCACCTTGCCGAAGATTTCGCTCGCGGGTTCGGTGAGCCCGATGTAGTTATCTTTCGACTTACTCATCTTCTCAACGCCGTCGAGGCCGACCAAGAGCGGCATCGTCAAGATGCACTGCTGTTCTTGACCGTATTGCTGCTGCAGGCTGCGGCCCATGAGTAGGTTGAATTTTTGCTCGGTGCCACCGAGCTCGATATCGGCGTTCAAGGCCACAGAATCGTAGCCCTGCATGAGCGGGTAGAGAAATTCGTGAACCGAAATCGGTACGCCGTTTTTGAAGCGCTGCGTGAAATCTTCGCGCTCCATCATTCGCGCCACCGTGTATTTCGCGGCGAGCTTGATCATGCCTGCAGCGCCCAGCGGATCGCTCCATTCGCTGTTGTAGCGAATCTCCGTGCGCTCGGGATCGAGCACTTTGCTGGCTTGGGCGTGATAGGTTTTGCCGTTTTCCAAAATCTCCTCGCGCTCGAGCGCTGGGCGCGTGTCATTCCGACCTGAAGGATCACCGATCAACGATGTGAAATCGCCGATCAAAAAGATGGCCGTGTGACCCATATCCTGAAACTGGCGGAGCTTGTTGAGTACCACGGTATGCCCCAGATGGATATCAGCACGCGTGGGATCCAAGCCCAGTTTGGCTCGAAGCGGCTTGCCTGTAGCAATGCTCTTTTCGATTTTTTTGAGCATCTCGGATTCAACGAGTAGCTCTTCAGCGCCGCGTTTCATCACGGCGAGTTGGTCGGGGGCGGAAAGTGTTGGCATGGTGGACGGACCGAAAATGAGGCAGCGTTTGCCCAATGAACTGGGCCTACGAAGGGAGTTGTAGCAACTGGGCTCAGCGATAAATCACTGCAACATCGATTTTACGGCGCGATTTGGGCGATGCGCGCCTTGGGCGGTCGATGCTCATCACAGAGATGCACTTCGATTCGGTATCCGCGATGCGTCACGCGCTGAAGGCCAACCCAAACGGGGCTCTGAGCTCATTGTTTTGAGGGAAACGGCTCGTGATGCTAGGCCAAATGTTTGCTGAAGGTATCCTCAAACTGCGCCGCGATAGCGTCTCCTTTCACCTCGCGCAGCACGGCCGAAGCAACGCCAACTTGCGCGGTGAGCTCAACGAGTGACCGACTGCGCTCAATTTGTAACGACAGCCGATCGCTGTCAGCGCCCATCGCATTAAACAGGTATTTGGCAGTGGCCGATTTGGCCGCAGCCATCTGTGCCGGAGTAGTTTTGGCACCGCCGATGGTGGCGGCGCTTGATGCCTTGACCGCTTCGATCATTTCGGCTTTGAGCAGCTGCTTCACGATATCGTCGCAGTCACCAAATACTGCCCCAATCTTTCGAACGGCGTCGAGTGGACGCTGGCCATCGAGCATGATCAAAACCGCTCGCTGGGCGGGCGTCAGCACTGTGCTAGCGGCAGCGAACGACACCGTGCCGCGCGCTGTTTTTTTGAATACGAGCGTTCCGTCCATGCTTCAAGCCCTGTGTGCTGGTGCGCCGTTACTTCGTGAGCTCGATGCGCGATGTGAGCGAGTGTAGTCGGGGCACGGCACGACAGATCGGCACGGCCGAAAATTCGGCAACTTCCGAGCGAAGTCGGCGCTACACCGTGTTATCCATCCCCAATTCGTGAATCTTTCGGGTGAGCGTGTTTCTACCCCAACCGAGCCAAACGCTCGCTTCGATGCGTCGACCTTTGGTTTCTTGAAGCGCGGTGCGGATGAGGGTTGCTTCGAATTCGCGAGTGAGTCGTTCGCCCGGTGCGCTCTCGTTTTGCGCGATTGCGCTCACAAGGGCGCTCGCCAAATGAGCTTGCCAATCGCCATTGCCATCTACCGTGCTCGGTGCGCTGATTGGGTGGCTGGCCGCTCCGACCATGCGCTCGGTGAGCGCTGCGATCGATGGGGTTTCACTGACGCGTGGCGTGGGCATCGGCGCCGTGGTGGCGGCGCTCGTGACCAGCACTTCAGGTGGCAAATCGGCAATATCAACGCTGGCGCCCGGTGCCATCACCGTGATCCAGTGACAGATGTTTTCCAACTGTCGCACGTTGCCCGGAAAGCCAAACGATTGAATCTGCGACATCGCGGCTGGGGTGAGCGTTTTAGCTTCTCCGCCCAAGGTTTTGGCACTCTTCGCTAAGAAATGCCGCATCAACAACGGCACATCATCACGCCGCTCCCGAAGCGCCGGTAAGCGCAGGCGAACGACGTTTAAGCGATGCAACAGGTCTTCGCGAAACAGGCCGGATTTCACGCGATCATCAAGGTTTTGATGCGTTGCCGCGATGATTCGAACGTTGGATTGCATCGGCGCTTGACCGCCCACGCGGTAATACTCGCCGTCTTGCAAAACGCGCAGCAAGCGCACTTGCAAATCCATCGGCATGTCGCCGATTTCATCAAGAAATAGCGTGCCACCTTCGGCCTGTTGGAAGCGGCCTTGGCGCGTTGCGGCGGCGCCGGTGAACGAGCCGCGCTCGTGTCCGAAGAGTTCCGATTCAAGCAAGTCTTTGGGAATCGCGGCGGTGTTGATCGCGATAAACGCTTTGCCTTTTCGCGGGCTGTGCTCATGCAGCGCACGCGCCACCAGTTCTTTTCCGGTGCCCGATTCGCCCGTGATGAGCACCGTGACGTGTGATTGACTCAAGCGACCAATCGCTCGAAAAACATCTTGCATCGGCGCTGCCTGACCCAGCATTTCTCGCTCGCCGCTAGCGACGGCCGCGTCGGTGTTTTTGATCGCTTCGGTGCCTTGTGCGGCGCGGCGAATCAACGCGAGCGCTTGCTCCACGTCAAAGGGCTTCGGCAGGTATTCAAACGCGCCGCCCTGAAACGCCTGCACCGCCGTGTCTAGATCGGAGTACGCCGTCATGATGATGACCGGAATGTGCGGATACGCCGCCTTCACTTTTTTGACGAGCGTGAGCCCTGATTCGCCGGGCATCCGCACATCGCTCACGATCACCGAAGGCTGCTCTTGCGCCAAGGCGTTAAATGCATCCATCGCGTTTTCAAAGCTTCGAAAGGGAAGCGCTTCGCGAGCCAGCGCCTTTTCAAGCACCCAGCGAATAGAGCGGTCGTCGTCAATGATCCAAACGTTTTTCATGCTTAGTGGTGATCCGTATCGGTGGGGTGGGTGAACGGGAGTAACACGCGAAAATGGGTGTGCCCAGGCTCGCTGTCGACTTCAATCGCGCCGAAGTGTTGCGCGGCGAAGGTTTGCGCAATCGAGAGACCCAGGCCCGAGCCTGTGCCTTCCGTTCGCGTGGTGAAAAGGGGATAAAAAATACGATCACGAATCTCAAACGGGATGCCGGTGCCGTTGTCGATCACGGAAATTTCAAGTGCCATGCGGTGGCTGCGTTTAGCCAGCACGACTTGGCGTGCCACGCGAGTGCGAAGCATCACCTCGGGCGATTTCGCTGCAGCGCTTGATTGGCAAGCGTTCCTAGCGATGTTGAGAATCACCTGCGTGATTTGTTCGGCATCGCACTGTACATCGGGCAAGCTGACATCGAAGTCAGCGTCGATTCGATGCGTACTGCCGAATTCGTTACGCATTAACTGCAGAACCCGATCCAGCAAGCGATGAATATCGGTCGCCACGAAGCGCGGCAATTTGTGCGGCGTGAGTAAGCGATTGACTAAGTTTTGCAGGCGATCGGCCTCGCCGATGATGACCTGCGTGTATTCGACCAATTGCGGAGAATCGAGCTCGGCTTCCAAGAGCTGCGCCGCGCCGCGCAAGCCGCCCAGCGGATTTTTGATTTCGTGCGCAAGATTTCGCACGAGCTCACGATTGGCTTGGTTTTGCTCAGCGATTTTTTCCTCGCGAGCGATTTTGAGTTGCTGATCGATGTGGCGAAGCTCAACGACCAGCGCTGCGCCATCGGCGCGAACACCATCGAGAAAGCTCACGGTGCAATTGACCAGCAAGCGAGACGCGCCATTGAGCTTGCCCGCAAGGTGGAGCTCAAGCTCTTGCTCGGTGTAGCTCGCTTTGTGTTCGAGCGCTAAATCCAGCGCCGGATAGAGCCGCTCAGCATCACGAAACACCGCGCCCAATTCAATGCCAATGAGCTGACGTTTCGAGAGCTTCAAAAGATGCTCAGCCGACGGGTTGGCATAGACGATCCGATGCGCGCCGCCAAGCAGCAGCACTGCAGTAGAAATGATTTCAAGCCCAGCCGTTTCAGTCATAAAGCAGTTTTAGCAAGAACCGTGCTCGATTCAGGACGTCGCTCGCTGCGCTCGCTAAGACGACGCAGCTTCGCTGCTAGGACGACACGGCTTTGCCGTTAGGACGCAAAGCTCGGTTCGCTTTGCCGCGCTTGTTTGGTTGGGTGATGCGGCGCGAATTGGTGATGCTCTTCTTAGGTGGGCGGCACCGCGAAGTTCTGCCCCCTCTCCCGCAGGCGGGAGAGGGTTGGGGTGAGGGTGTCTACATTCGAGCGAATCGGTTTGCGCGGCGAAGGTTTTTTGCGGGACGCGTACCGCGGCGATAGCATCGCGAAGTTGGTTGGTAACGCCACCACACCCTCATCCCCAACCCTTCTCCCGCCTGCGGGAGAAGGGAGTCAGCGCAGAAATGCGGTCTGCCGACGAAACGCCACGACGCATCGCTCAAAATGATGAGCGCAGCGAAATAAACCGAGCTTTGCGTCTTAACGGCGAAGCCGTGTCGTCCTAGGCGCGAAGCGCCGTCGTCTTAGCGAGCGAAGCGAGCGACGTCCTGCCGCGCAGCAGCTATAACCGCAGGTTGGAGAGCTCTTGCTTTAGGGCGGCGATGTTTCGCTCATGATGACGCACACTTTTTTCGAGTTGTTTGGTGCGATCAATGTACTTGGGCGAATTGACGGTTTCATCGGCCATCGGGAGCGGCTTTCCACCGTTTAACGCTAAGCGCGCTTCGGCGAGCGATTTCTCTTCAATGGAGAGTTCGTCGGAGAGCACTTGTTTTCGAGTGCCGTCGCGGGTGCGCTGTGTCGTGGCGTCAACGGCGGCATCGGCCTTGCCTGCGCTTTCGTTGGTGCCGCTGTTGGCACTTACCTTCACCGCCCGTGGCTCAGCGCCAGCGGTTTTTGACTTGGCAGGTCGGTTGCCGGTGGGGATTTCGGAGAGCGTTTCACCCGTGGAGAGTTTGGTGGCGCCTTTTTTGGGCTGATTGGTGTATTCCACCGCGCCAGTGACCGGATCAACGTACTTGTAGATTTCAGCGTTGCTCGCGGCGGTAGTAAACGTCAACGCGAGGCCGACGGCCACTGCGAAACTCCTGCGGCCCAGACGCGGGCGCATCGACAGGTTCAAAACGGCGTTGGAGCAAATCATAGGTAACTCAAGCAAAGGCTGCCGTAAAACGCGCAGCGGGCAGGAAGTGTAAGCAAAACAACGGTTTACGGCAATCTCGAAAGCTCTGAAAGCACCCGATGCCAACCATCGTCTCAAAAATGAAAAAGGCCGCAGAGCAAAGCTGAGCGGCCTTTCTTAGAACGCTGCGGCGCCGTGAGGTTCCGCAGACAATCGCTTTGACGATTTACATCGAGTAGTACATGTCGTACTCAAGCGGATGCGTGGTCATGCGGAAACGCGTGACTTCTTCCATTTTGAGTGCGATGTAGGCATCGATCATGTCGTTGCTAAACACGCCACCGCGGGTCAAGAACTCGCGATCTTTGTCCAAGTATTCCAGCGCTTGGTCGAGTGACGAGCACACGGTTGGGATCTTCGCGTCTTCCTCAGGCGACAAGTCGTAGAGGTTTTTGTCAGACGGCTCACCGGGGTGAATCTTGTTTTGGATGCCATCCAAACCGGCCATGAGCATCGCGGCGAACGCCAAGTAGCTGTTGGCCATTGGATCAGGGAAGCGCACTTCGATACGGCGTGCTTTGTCGGATTGAACGTAAGGAATACGAATCGATGCCGAGCGGTTACGAGCTGAGTAGGCCAACTTGACCGGCGCCTCGAAGCCAGGCACCAAGCGCTTGTAGCTGTTGGTGCCGGGGTTGGTGATCGCGTTCAAAGCACGGGCGTGCTTGATGATGCCGCCGATGTAGTACAGCGCGGTTTCGGACAAACCTGCGTAGCCGTTGCCCGCGAACAGGTTCTTGCCGTCTTTCCACACGGATTGGTGAACGTGCATGCCCGAGCCGTTGTCACCAACGATCGGTTTTGGCATGAAGGTCGCCGTTTTGCCGTACATCGCGGCGGTGTTCCAGACTGCGTACTTCAACACTTGCGTCCAGTCTGCGCGCTGCACGAGCGAGCTGAAACGGGTGCCGATTTCGCACTGACCGGCGTTGGCGACTTCGTGGTGGAACACTTCAACCGGAACGCCCATTTCTTTGACCGCGAGCACCATGGCGTTGCGCAGGTCTTGCAGTTGGTCAACCGGAGGCACTGGGAAGTAGCCGCCCTTAACGGTTGGGCGATGGCCTTTGTTGCCGCCTTCGTGCTTAGCGTCGGTTTCCCATGCAGCTTCTTCGGAGAAGATTTTGCAGTAGGAGCCAGACATGTCGACTTTCCACTCCACCGAGTCGAAAACGAAGAACTCAGGCTCGGGCCCGAAGTAGGCGGTGTCGCCAATGCCCGAAGTCTTGAGGTAGGCCTCAGCGCGGCGGGCGAGCGAGCGTGGATCGCGGTCGTAGCCTTTGCCTGTTGACGGCTCGATCACGTCGCAGGTGATGTTGAGCGTCGTCTCTTCGATAAACGGATCGATC
>JAAFHR010000330.1 GCA_013298455.1 Betaproteobacteria bacterium
GCGTTGTCCGTGAAACAATGGCGCATAGAGAATGGTTCATTGATGAAGATTCTAGGCGGCTTGTACAACCACACTCCCGGCGCTGACCGGTCGGCACAAGGATTCGGCGGTTTGCTTCGCGCCGCGCTGCCGCAGCGCTGCTTTTTCTGCGGCGACGGAGCGGGGGAGACCGTGTGCAGTCCGTGTGCGGCGACGCTACCACTCACTTCTTCGGACGCGTGTCCGAGCTGCCAGCTGCCGTCGGTGGCGGCGCAGGTGTGTGGGCGTTGCTTGCGTCGGCCACCGCACTGGCGGGTGCTCTATGCCCCTTGGCGCTATGCCTATCCGCTTGACCGGGCGATTGTGGCTGGCAAACGCGCCTCGGCCTTTCCGGTGCTGCAATGCCTCTCGATGCACGCGCGGCCACACTCCAAGGTCTTGGTAGACACTATCATCGCAGTGCCCTCATCAGTCGAGCGCTTACAGTCGCGGGGATACAACCATGCGGAGTTGATCGCGCGGCATCTGTCGAAGCGATTTGAGGTCACGGCAGACTTCGGCGCATTGGTACGGATTCGCGAAACTGAAACGCAGTTTCAGCGAAACTGGGTGGAGCGGCGCGCCAACGTGCGCGGCGCGTTCGCGGCGACAAAATCGCTGGTCGGTCAGCGCGTGCTACTGGTCGATGATGTGTTGACTACGGGTGCTACGCTCAATGAGCTGGCGCGAACTGCGCTTGGGGCGGGCGCGACGAGTGTCGATGCATTCGTTTTGGCGCGTGCACAACCGATGCGTCGGAGTGAGCGGATTACAAAGTTTGTTGAGATGCCGCGTTAAATCCTCCAAACCGCAAGCGCGTTCACGCAGCATTCGAGAAAAGGAAAGTGATTGATTTCTGTCGTTTTAGTCTACCCTGAAATTCCGCCCAATACGGGCAACGTGATTCGCCTGTGCGCCAATAGCGGCGCTGCTTTGCACTTAGTGCGACCACTCGGATTTCCGCTTGACGATGCTCGAATGCGCCGGGCTGGGCTCGACTACCACGAGTTCGCTACGATGCACGTTCACGATGACTGGATGAGTTGCCGCGCGGCACTGTCCGGGCGACGAGTGTTCGCCATTGAAACGAGCGGAACGCGTTCGCTTTACGACGTTCCTGTGATTTCAGACGACGTGTTTGTTTTTGGATCGGAGACTAAAGGGCTGCCTTCATCTGTAATCGAAACGTTTGCAGCAGATGAGGTGCTGCAAATTCCGATGCGCCCCAGCAACAGAAGTTTGAACCTATCAAACTCGGTAGCGGTGACCGTGTTTGAAGCGTGGCGTCAGCTTGGGTTTGTCGGCAGCGCTGATCGTTGACGTCTCGTAGAAATCGATCAGGCTACGAGAAGGCTGTCGCTGTATCGCGCCAGATGCCAATCGGTATCGCCGAACGTTGCGGCGATCATCGTCAATCGCTTGAAGTAGTGCGAGACGTTGAGTTCGTGGGTGACGCCGATCCCGCCGTGCAGCTGTACTGCGTTTTGGCCGACGAACCGGCAGGCTTGCCCCACTAGCACCTTGGCCGCAGAGATCGTTTTAGCGCGCGCTGCTGCGTTGTTCTCGCTCACCGCCATGGCTGCATCGAGCGCCATCGACCGAGACATTTCAACGTGCATCAGCATGTCTACGGCGCGGTGCTGAAGTGCTTGATTCATGCCGATAGGGCGGCCAAACTGTTTGCGGGTTTTGAGGTATTCAACGGTGATTTTGTGCAGTTCGATCATCGCGCCGACGGCTTCCGCGCAGAGTGCGGCGCATGCCACGTCGAGCGCGTAGTCAATCGCGGGTTGTGCGCCCCCTTGAGGACCGAGAAGCGTTGCGCGGGCGTTGCTGAATTCGATGTCGGCGCCACGTTGCGCGTCTTGCATCGGATAGGCCAGACGCTTAACGCCAGTGGCGTTTGCTGCGACCAAAAAGAGGGATGCGCCGTCGCCTCCGACGTTTGCAGAAACGAGAAGCTGTTCGGCGCAGTCACCGCCAAGGACAACGACTTTTTTGCCGTTGAGTACAAAGCCACCGTTCACGAAGCTTGCGGCCGTGCCCGTTGAATGGCGTTCGTAGCGCCGCCCAGCGTCAGTGTGGGCAAACGCGGCCAAGGTTTCACCCGACGCGATACGCTCAAGCAATCCCGCGCGCTCCATGTCGGTTGCGCCGCGTGTGAGCAGCGCGGCCGGCAGCAAACAGCATCCGACGTAGGGCTCCAGGACCAAGCCGCGTCCGAGCTGCTCCATCACGATCATGGTGTCAACACCCGCGCCGCCCAAACCACCATCGGCCTCAGCCACTGGCAGCGCCATCACGCCGATTTCAGCGAGTTGATTCCAGCGAGTGCGCGACCAGCCCTCATCAGTGCGAAGTACGGCCCAGCGCTGTTCGAATCCGTAATCACGATCGATGAATTTGATCAGTGTTTCTTTTAGCGCGGATTGTTCGTCGGTGAGTGAGAAATTCATGGTTACAGCCCCAAGACCAGTTGCGTGACGATGTTGCGCTGAATTTCATTCGAACCACCGTAAATTGTTGTTTTTCGGAAGTTGAAGTAGTGACCGCTAGCGTAACGATAGGCTTCGTCGGATAGCCATGGCACGTCAGGCGCGCCGTTATCCCCTTCGCGAACGTAGGGCAATGCTGCGGGGCCTGCGGCCATCATGGTCAGCTCGGTAAGGGTCTGTTGGATCTCCGAGCCCTTGATCTTCAGGAGTGACGCCTCGGGGCCAGGCGCGTGCTTTTCGCGCTCCGCATCGAGCACCCGCAGCAAAGTAATTTCTAGCGCTCGCAAATCGATTTCGGCTTGCGCAATTTTGTCGCGAAAACGAGCGTCTTCAATCAGTGGGCGACCGTTGGAATAAGCTTGTTGTGCAACATGATGAAGCCGCTTGACGATGCGCTTGCAACGACCGACGCCAGCAATGCCATTTCGCTCGTGCGAGAGCAGGAATTTCGCGTAAGTCCAGCCTTTGTTTTCTTCGCCCACGAGATTTGTTGCGGGCACCTTCACATTGTCGAACCAAACTTCGTTTACCTCGTGTTCTTGATCGAGCATGATGATTGGCCGCACGGTAATGCCTGGCGTTTTCATGTCGATCAGCAGGAACGAGATACCTTCTTGTTGACGGCCTTCGTTTGAAGTGCGCACCAGGCAAAAGATCCAATCGGCATGTTGACCGAGCGTCGTCCATGTCTTCTGGCCGTTGACGATGTAGTGCGTTCCGTCGGAGCTGCGCTCGGCTTTCATCTTGAGTGAGGAAAGATCGGAACCCGAGCCGGGTTCGCTGTAGCCCTGACACCACCAGTGCTCGCCCGAGAGGATTTTGGGAAGGTGGAAGTCTTTCTGCGCCTGATTCCCGAAATTCATGATCACTGGCGCAACCATGCGTAAACCGAACGGGATCAGGATCGGAGCGCCCTCGTCGGCGGTGACTTCGTCGAAGATGTGCTGATGCGTCGCGTCCCAACCCGTGCCGCCATAGCTGGTTGGCCAACCTACGCCGACCCAACCCTTTTTATGGAGCGAACGATGCCAGCCAAGGTAGTCTTCCCGCTCCAAACGTGCACCTTCGAGCACCTTTTTAGCGACCTTTGGGTCGAGATGCGCTCTAGTGAACGAACGTACATCGGTAGAAAAAGCCTGCTGTTCAGGTGAGTAGCGGAGATCCATCGTGCGCTTTCGAAAAGGTCATTTCGCGAAACGACATTGTCGCAAAATTGACCGTCGAAAACGCGGTGCGAGATAAGCCGTATTCAGTGACGCGGGTTGCGCAACGGTGGCACTCTACCGCCGAAGGAGTGCCTCCAGTTCGCCGTTTTCCGACATGGCGCGCATGATGTCTGCGCCTCCAACAAATTCGCCTTTGATGTAGAGCTGAGGAATGGTCGGCCAGTCTGCGTACGTTTTGATCCCCTCGCGAATTTCGTTATCGGCCAGCACGTTCACGCTCGCGAAGTCGGAGCAACCCGCCGAAACGAGCATCTTCGATGCTGCCGCACTGAAACCGCACTGTGGAAGCTGAGGTGTGCCCTTCATGAACAAAACGACGTCGTTCGTCGTTACGAATTCATGAATCTCTTTTTGAATGTCACGCGCGTCGGTCATGATTGAAAAGTCCGGAAAAGATTGAGGTAAGGGGAATAGTTTAACGTCGTGTAAAAACAAAAACGCCCAGCAGAATGAATCTAACTGGGCGTGATGCGGGCCAAATCGCTTAAAGACTCAGCACTAAGGGGTTTAGTTTGACCCTGACCTACTTTCGCGAGCTATAAGGCTGACTATCATTGGCGCTGAACTGTTTCACGGTCCTGTTCGGGATGGGAAGGGGTGGGACCAGTTAGCTATGGGGGTCAAACTAAA